>CAZCXC010000297.1:0-22872 GCA_964502505.1 uncultured Enterobacteriaceae bacterium | reverse complement strand
CGTCGCGATATTGTTGTGGATTTTCAGAAAGCAATTTGCGAGACAACACTTCGCCATTTGGCTTACGAGCAATTACGTCTGTAAAGGTGCCTCCACGATCAATCCAGAATTGCCATTTTTGATGATCGTTTTGGGTCTGTGATTTCAACTTGGGCATATTCACAACGCTTACTTAATAGTGTTAGGAGTTGTCCAAAGCCTAGCACAGGTACTCACAAGTTAACTGCTACTGTGTTACCGATATTTCCTCCAGTCACTCTTGCGCTCCATGCGCTTGCGTCACTAACTATTCCTGCGATAGGTTGAGCGGTAAATGGAGATTTCTGAGCGTCAGCTATTGGCCGATAGCGAACACTCAAAATCCCTTTTACTGTGTACATACAAAGATAATTCAGTAACGCTTGCCTTCGACCTAAAGCAGACATTCATAATGCTGGGAATCTGTCCGACCTAAGAGGCTGAAAAGGGGTTGCTCGGAGTTGTAACATGGCATTTATTAAAAATAATAATAAACCACTCTTGTAGTTTGGATGGTAGGTAGCAATTGTAATTACTGATTAATTGCTAAGGAATATCTAATATACAACTTCATAGAGTAATATAGGCAGTATTGTTAGGATTGTACCTTGCTCTGATCGATTGGGAGATAATGAAATGAATAAGCTATTATTTGTAATCTTACTACTAAATAGTACCTTTGTCTTAGCACAACAAGAGTCTATAAAAGAACAGGATGATAAATATGACCAAATAATGAGGGGTTTAAAAACTTTACTGACAAAAATCGATAATATAGAAAAAAGAGTAGACAGATTGGAGCGTATCTATGGCCCTCTTACAGCACAAAGCAGGGATGAGAGAAAACGCAGTGACAGAGCTGAAGTAGAGAAATGGAGAAAATTAAGTGTTGATAGATCTAAAAAATATGTTACTGATCTGCTCGGATTACCATTAAAAATACAAAATTATGAATCGGGCATAGTTACAGAAATATGGGAATATGAATTTGAAGGAGCAATTAGTTTTAAGGATGAAAAAATTTACAGATGGAGGTTACCAAAGAATTTGCAGTAGATCTAAATTTACGCTTTTGGCCGATAGCAGACTATCTGACACAGACCCTTGTAGATATTTATCTCTTTAATGAGTGTTTAATTTCTACGTTGCCGCATTACTTCAAATAAACAAACTCCTGTTGCGACAGAGACATTTAAACTTTCTACTTTGCCTTGCATCGGAATACTCACCAAGGTATCACAATGTTTACGTGTATTATGCCGTAGTCCTTTGCCTTCTGCGCCTAATACTATTGCCAACGGTCTATTGAAATCCTGTTCATAAATACTTTGCTCGTCGCCATCCGTCATTCCGATGATCCAGAGTCCTGCTTCTTGCATATCTCGTAATGACCTTGCCAGATTAGTCACTTGTATTACGGGAATGTTTTCTGCGGCACCACTGGCTACCTTACGAACCGTTGCATTTAACCCAACAGCGCGATCTTTTGGAATAATGACGGCCTTTACGCCTGCGGCATCCGCCGTGCGTAAACAGGCACCAAGGTTATGCGGATCCTGTATGCCATCTAATACAAGATAGAGTGGCGTTGTATCATTATCAGTTGCCAATAATGAAGCAAGGTCGAGCGTTGACCGTGAAGATCTACATTTGATCAATACGCCTTGATGATGTTCATTATTGGTATGTGCATCCAATGTCTGCCTGGAGACATATTGTATGGGCAGAGAAGCATTGTCTGAAAGCTGTATAAGCCATTCGAGTTGTTTTGCTGAACGCTTACTCTCCTGTACCCAAATTTCAATAATATTTTCTGCTGATTGCTCCAGTGCATGCTTAACGGCATGGATACCATAAATAATTTCAGTCTTTGCCATTGCTTTAAAAATTATTCTATCAATTCAAAATCGATCTTTTTCTCGTCCAGATCCACCCGGGTAACTCTGACCTTGACCCGATTAGCGAGCCGAAAAGTTCTACCACTACGCTCGCCCCGCAAGCGATGACCAATTGGATCAAAATGATAATAATCTATCGGCAAGGCCGTGATATGCACTAATCCTTCTATATAGATATCATCCAACTCAACAAACAAGCCAAATGATGTCACGCCACTAATGGTACCCTCGAACTCTTCTCCGACTTTTTCCTGCATATATTCGCACTTATGCCATTGCACCACATCACGTGTCGCTTCATCAGCTCGTCGTTCTGTCATTGAACAGTGCTCACCCAACACATGCATTTCTGCCTGTGTATAGGAAAATCCCTGGCTTGAATTCTTTTTTAACAGGTAACGAATGGCCCGGTGTACTAACAGATCCGGGTAACGTCGAATTGGTGATGTAAAGTGTGTATAAGCAGGAAAAGCCAGGCCGAAATGTCCTATATTCTCTGCACCGTAGACTGCTAAGGGTAAACTTCTTAATAAAACAGTCTGAATTAAATGTGCATCCTCCCGGTTTTCAATCTTTTTTAGCAAATGTGCATAGTTTTTTGCCGTAGGTTCTTCACCGCCACCGAGTTCCAGACTCAATTCACCCAGAAAGGCGCGCAGGTCTTTTAGCTTTTCTTGTTTCGGTGTTTCATGTACTCGAAATAAAATAGGCATTTCATGTTTAAGTAAAAATTCAGCAGCCGCCACATTTGCTGCCAACATGAACTCTTCAATCAAACGATGGGCATCATTACGTTTAAATGAATGGATACTTTTGATATTTCCTTGTTCATCAAATTCAAACCGTGATTCTGATGAATCAAATTCTATTACTGCATTCGCCTGACGCTGTTTATTGATTAATTGATAAAGCTTGAATAAATTTTTTAAATGCGGAAGCAACGCATTATATTTTTTACATAAAGATTTATCTTGTTCGATAACTATGCCCGCTACTTCGTTATACGTTAGTCGCGCTGCTGATTGCATGACAGCTTCAAAAAAACGATGGCGTTTGACCTTGCCCTGCTTATCTATATTCAATTCGCACATCAGACAAAGCCGATCAACTTCCGGCTTAAGCGAACATAAGCCATTGGATAGGATTTCCGGTAGCATCGGGATCACTCGTTGCGGGAAATAAACTGAATTACCTCTATTGTTTGCTTCATTATCCAGCGCTGTATCTAAATGAACATAATGCGAAACGTCGGCAATAGCGACTAATAATCGCCAGCCACTTCCCTGAGGTTCACAATAAACCGCATCGTCAAAATCACGCGCGTCGTCACCATCAATGGTGACAAGTGGTAATAAACGTAGATCTTCCCTGCTCTTTTTGTCTACTTCAGATACTTGCTCTGTCAGTTTTTCCGTTGCTAGCGGTATTTCTTCAGGCCATTCATCCGGCAGATTGTAATTGCGAATGGCAACTTCCGTTGCCATATCTGCCTGCATGTGTTCCCCCAATACTTCGATAATTTCACCCACAGGTTGGGTATGTTTATCCGGTTGTTGGGTGATATTGATAACCACATACCAGCCAGACTTTGCCTTGCTTTTTGCTGGGATGAGTACGTCTTGATGCAGACGTTTGTTATCAGGCACGACAAAACCAATATTACCTTTTCGATAATAACGCCCTACAATTTGATGATTGGCACGTTCAAGTATTTCAACAACAGCACCTTCGCGACGTCCGCGTTTATCTATCCCTACAATACGGGCTAACACCCGATCACCGTGTAATATCCTTCGCATCTCACGTGGTGAAAGATAAAGATCTTCGCCACCTTCTTCGACGACAACAAAACCATAGCCATCGGCATGACCAATGACACGCCCATGCAACAAATCCATTTTATTTACCAAACCGTAACCTTCCCTGCGATTTTTTATTAACTGACCATCTCTTTGCATGGCCTGCAATCGCCTGTTAAGTGCCTTGCGCTCATCACTGGTTCTCATACCAAGTGCTTCTGCAATATGACGTAAACTGCGAGGCTTGTTACATTCGGTCAGAAAATCGAGTATCTGCTGACGTTCAGGTAAATTGCGAATACGCTCTGGCTTGTTTTTTTTGTTAGATTTTCTATTCATTGACATTAAATTAGCGGCTAGGTAAAGTCCGCCGTCTGCTTGATTTTCTCATTGCCGAGGTGGCGGAATTGGTAGACGCGCTAGCTTCAGGTGTTAGTGGGGGGTAACCCCGTGGAGGTTCAAGTCCTCTTCTCGGCACCATAAATTATTTATTACATTTAAAGTGTTTGCCTTGTCGAGGACTACGTCCTCGTCGCTCATGCGCGCATCCATGCGCCCGCGACACTTGTGCTTCCTGCACATTGTTCTCGTCAACATATATTATTTTCCACATTCAAACAGTAAAGACGATTTATATTGTAACGCTACCTCAACTTGTTTGAATTAAACAGACATTATACAAACGGTGATTGCAAAACAATGATTTCATCCCGATCGGGTCCTGTTGAAACCATACTGATGGGTGTTTCTGTGATCTCTTCGAGACGTTTAAGATAGTGAATCGCATTTTCAGGTAGTTTCTCAAATTCTTTGATACCCACAGTAGATTCTGACCAACCGAGTAATTCTTCATATACGGGTGTACATTCAGCATAGGCATCGGCGCCAACAGGTGGAGTTGTTCTGACTTCACCATTGTATTGATAACCCGTACACAACTGGATCGTATCCAGGCCATCAAGTACATCCAGTTTGGTTATACATAATCCGGAAAGGCTGTTAAGTTGCCTTGATCGCCTGAGCGCAACCGCATCAAACCAGCCGCAACGACGTGCCCTACCTGTTGTTGCACCAAATTCATTGCCACGACTGGCTAAATGTTCTCCGGTTGCATCAAATAATTCTGTCGGAAATGGACCTGATCCCACTCTCGTTGTATATGCCTTGGTAATACCTAATACATAATCAAAACTTAATGGGCCAACACCTGATCCGGTTGCTGCACTACCTGCCGTCGTATTAGATGAAGTAACAAATGGATAAGTACCATGATCGATATCTAACAGGGTTCCTTGTGCCCCTTCAAACAAAATATTATTTCCTTGTTTTTGTATTTGATAGAGTAACTCACTCACATCTGTAACTATGGGTGTTATTTTTTCCGCCATTGCCATAGATTCATCTAACAATGATTGAAAATCAATTGGTTTGGTTTTGTAATAATTCGTCAGTACAAAATTATGAAAATCCAATACTTCACCTAGCTTGGCAGCAAATCGTTCTCGATGCATCAGATCACTAACGCGTAATGCCCGTCGGGCTGCTTTATCTTCATAGGCAGGACCAATGCCACGACCGGTTGTACCAATTGCTGAACTACCTCTTGCTTTCTCTCGCGCCTGATCGAGCGCTATATGATATGGTAATATTAATGTACAGGCTTCACTGATGCGTAGATTTTCCCGGACGGGCACATCTGTTTTTTCCAGCATTTCTATTTCTTCAAGCAATGCCTGTGGACTCAACACCACACCATTGCCGATCAGACACTGAACATTACCACGCAAAATTCCTGAAGGAATAAGATGTAAAATTGTTTTGTTACCATCAATAACAACTGTGTGGCCCGCATTATGCCCACCCTGAAAACGGACTACAGCAGTGACCTGCTCTGTTAACAGGTCGACAACTTTACCTTTACCTTCATCACCCCATTGCGTTCCAATGACGACAACATTCTTGCCCATTATTATTATTGCGCCTCTTTAGCTGTGGTTAATCTATTTCTTTACAATTTAATAACTTGCCATGCACCGGATTTTAATTCTAATTTCCGGTCACAGCCCATCGCCTGCGCATCACCTGTTTGGCCGGGTAATTCGCAAATAACGATCTCACCTTGTTGACGTAATTCATCTATCATTTTTAATTGCGCAGGATCATCTACGTGGGGCGAAAAAATTCCTGATTGTATTGGCACAGAATTGGAACTTAATTGTAAAAGATTCTTGAGGTCTGTACTAAAACCAGTAGCTGGTCGGGCACGTCCGAACGCACTGCCTATGGCATCATAACGACCGCCAAAAGCAATACCTTGCCCACTTCCCGGGACATAAGCAGCAAACATAATACCAGTGTGGTAGTGATAGCCACGTAATTCAGCAAGATCAAAAATTAATGAACAATCGGGTAAGCGTTGTGCAACTAATTCTGTTACACGTTGCAGATAATCTAAACATTGTTTCACATCAGTACCTGCCAGAGCGAGACGCTGCTGCGCTTCTTGAAGAATATCGACACCACCATTGGCTTCAATTAAATAACGAAACATATCTGCTGTTTCTGCAGATAATGAAGATACTGCAAGCAATTCATTGAGTTCAGGCATTGCCTTACGCTGAAGTATTTTAAATAATTCTGCTTCCTGTTCAGTGCTTAATCCAGCCTGCGCAACTAAACCTTGATAAATGCCGACATGACCTAAGTCAATATGTAGTTTTTCTACGCCAACAATTTGCAATGTCTTTATCATCAGGCAGAGTACTTCCACATCGCTCTCTACTCCTTCATGCCCATAAAGCTCAGCGCCTACTTGTAAAGGACTGCGACTGCCCCCGGTAGTATCCGTTTTTGTGTGAATAACCGTACCCAAATAACATAATCGTGTTGGCACATCACGTTTTAATTTATTTGCATCAATGCGTGCTACCTGTGGTGTCGTATCAGCACGGATCCCTAATAATCGGCCACTGCTCTGATCTGTTAATTTAAATGTTTGTAGATCAAGATCTTTACCTGTGCCTGTAAGGAGTGAATCCAGATATTCAATTAAGGGTGGAATAACTAACTGATAACCCCAACGGGTATACAGATCAATTACTTTACGACACAGTTGTTCTAACTGTGCAGCCTGAGGCGGGAGAATTTCTTCTATCCCTTCAGGTAAAACCCAATTATTTTGCTGTCTCATAACTTTTATCGCACCAGGTAAAGTAAAAGTAATCCAGCCAACATACTGCTTAATCCTATAAAACGTAATGTGACATCATTCATTTGTGCCACAACAACAATCATTTTGCGTAATCCTGCCGGATTTATAAACGGCATTATGCCCTCAAGTACCAGCACGAGTGCAAGCGCAGTCAGGAGATCATTCCACATGGCAGTAATATATTATCAGAGTAATCGAACTAATTTGCCGAACACAATATTAACATTCGGAGTTAAATCTCCCCGAACAGTATGTATGTTTGGATTATCGTCCGCTTGGATGATTAAAATATTTGAAAAATTCAGAATCGGGTTGAATTAACAATATATCGTTATGTCCACTAAAACTGTTTTGGTAGGCATTTAAACTGCGGTACAAGGCATAAAATTCTTCATCTTTCTCATATGCGGCGGCATAAATCTCGGTCGCCTGTGCATCACCTTCACCACGAATAATCTCAGCATCTCGATAAGCACTTGCCAGGATCACTTCCCGTTCCCGATCAGCATTTGCTGTAATACGTTCAGCAGCTTCCGCACCACGGGCACGGAAATCTTTAGCGACACGTGTACGCTCAGCTTTCATACGTTCATAAACCGATTGACTGACCTCATCCGGCAAATCGATTCGTTTTGTCCTGACATCAATGACTGTTATACCAAGTTCATCTGGTAAATTTGAAGTGGCTGTTGTTACAACATCTAATATTTCACCGCGCTCGCCAGCAACTACTTCCTGAACCGTACGTTTACCAAATTCATCGCGCAGTGCACGATTAATTCTTTGCTCAAGCAAGACATTGGCATACTGCACATCACCGCCCAATGATATAGTATAAAATTTTTCAGCATCTGAAATTAGCCATTTAACATAGTAATCAACAATCACATCTTTCTTCTCAAATGTCAGGAACCTCTGTGGTGCTAAATCTAAATTTAATAATCGGGATTCAAGGGTTTGTGATGTATTAACCCATGGATACATCCAATGTAACCCTGGTTCATAATCTGACCTTTCAATTTCTCTAAATTTAAAAACTATGGCCTGTTCCCATTGTTGCACCCTGAATAGAGAAAAATAACCAATACCAATGGCGACGATTAAAATAATTAGTAACAATGATCTTAACATTTTTAGCGTGCTCCTCGCGTTCTGCTTGATGATTGATCACGAGTATCTGAATTTGTCTGTGGAGTAGGTCTGTATTCTTGTGGAATAGATAAGAGTTCCCTGCTACCACGTGGTTGCAATAATTTATCTATCGGCAGATACATCAAACTATTACTACCCTCTGTATCCAGCAAAACTTTATTGGTGTTAGATAATACGAATTCAATCGCATCAAGATAGAGCCGTTGGCGCGTCACTCCTGGTGCACGCTGATACTCAACCAATAACTGTTCAAAACGACTTGCTTCGCCTTCTGCCTTGGCAATCACCCTGGCCTTATATCCATTTGATTCTTCGCGTAGTCGCGCTGCGCCACCGCGTGCTTTTGGAATGACATCATTGCGATAGGCTTCCGCTTCATTGACAAAACGCTGTTCATCCTCACGTGCCTTGATCGCATCATCAAAAGCAGCCTTAACTTGCTCCGGTGGTTTAGCGGATTGCATCTCTACTTTGGATATAAGTATGCCGGCTTTATAATCATCAATTATTTTTTGTATTAACAGCTGCTGCCGTTGAGCAATCTCGCTACGACCTTCGGTTAAAACAAAATCAAGCTTGCTTTTACCAATGACATTACGTACTGCACTTTCTGTAACCTGATGTAATGTTAAAGTTGGGTTTACAACATTAAATAAATAGTCAGAAGGATTTTTTATTTTCCATTGTACCGCCACTTCGATATCAACAATATTTTCATCTTGCGTTAACATGTTTGCTTTATGTGAAAATGATCGCAATTGCCCTACATTAACTTTTTCGACTTCTTCAATGGGATAAGGCAAGCGAAAATTCAGACCCGGTTGCCAGGTCCTGGCATAGGCACCAAAACGTAATACAACACCGCGTTCTTGTTGATCAATAAAAAATGTAACATGTATTGCTAATAGAACAGCCAGAATAAATATAATGAGTAAACTTGTCCAAACTGAACCACCGCCATCGCCTACTGGCCTGGGTTTACGACCAAACAATCCACCAAAACCATCTTGCAGTTTGCGGAAAACCTCATCAAGGTCCGGTGGGCCATCACCATTTCTTCTTTTCCCCCAGGGATCTTTACCATTATTGCCATTTGGCTCTTTCCAACCCATTTAATTAAATCTCCTGCTTCCTGTTAGTGTGCCTGAAACACATTGAATAAATATTATCTTAAAATGCGATACGCTTTGACTGCAATAGTACATCTTCAAAGTCTGATTTTTCACAAAGTCGATGTAAACGTGGCGTTTCCATATCCACTTCCATGATCCAGCCTCCTTGCTGGGATTCCTGGTCTTTGTAGACCACTCCGATATCAAACAGTTGTGCTCTTAACTTACCTGCTGAGGCAGGTAGACAAAGCTGGTGGCGTCTCTTGCCCACCCTAACAAATTGACTTATTAGCTCTGTTAAATTTTCCAGTCCTTCTCCTGTATGAGCAGATAACCATATACGTTGCTGTCTTCCATTATTACCTGGATCAACCCGAGCTGATATCTCTTGCTGTTTATCGATCTTGTTATAAATTTCGATCTGAGGCACATCAGCAGCTCCAATTTCACGGATCACCTGATTGACTTGCTCAATATGTGCATGCCGCTGTTCATCGTTTACATCCACCACATGCAATAACAAATCAGCCTCACGGACTTCATCAAGTGTTGCATGAAAAGCATCAATCAAATCGTGCGGAATATGCCTGATAAATCCCACCGTGTCAGTCAGTATAACAGAAACGCCTGATTTAAATTCAACGCGCCTGAGTGTGGGATCCAATGTAGCAAAAAATTTATCTGCCACGTAAACATCAGCCCCAGTCAACTGATTAAACAAGGTTGATTTGCCCGCATTAGTATAGCCAACAAAGGAAATAACGGGTATTTCAGATCGTTTACGCTGCTTTCTACCCTGCTGTCGTTGGCGTTTGACTTTCTCCAATCGTCCATAAATCGCCTTAATCCGCTTGCCAATTAAACGTCGATCAGTTTCTAATTGCGTTTCACCAGGTCCTCGTAATCCAATACCTCCCTTTTGCCGTTCAAGGTGTGTCCATCCCCGGATTAATCGTGTAGAAAGGTGCTGCAATTGGGCCAACTCGACCTGGAGTTTACCTTCATAACTACGTGCACGCTGCGCGAAAATATCAAGTATAAGACCAACCCTGTCCGTTACCCGGCATTGGAGTTCACGTTCAAGATTACGCTCCTGGGCTGGTGAAATAGTGTGGTTGAAAATGACGATATCGGCGCCGGTTTCTTCGACAGCAGATTGAATATCCGCAAGTTTCCCACGACCAATATAATAACGTGTATCAGGGACATCTCGAGAACAGGTAATCGTTTCTATGGGAAGAACATCGGACGAAGTAACCAGTTCGATAAATTCTTCAAGGTCTTCATTGCATTCCGAACTACGAAAATCGATATGAACCAGAACAGCACGTTCGCTGTTAGCGGGCAATTCACTCAAATTCTAATACCATTGAACATATAGCGAATTGTATCAGTCTTCCCCAGCCTCATCATCAACTCGCGGTAATTTGACATTACGTGCAGGTACAATAGTAGATATTGCATGCTTGTAAACCAGCTGGCTTACCGTATTCTTGAGCAGCACAACGAATTGATCAAAGGATTCGATCTGACCCTGCAATTTTATACCATTCACCAAATATATTGATACCGGTACCCGCTCCTTGCGCAATGCATTTAGAAACGGGTCTTGTAGTATATGCCCCTTACTCATAAAGATTCTCCTTGCTATTTATTTTAATAATTATCCATGAACCTATGAGGGGTTCTTCTGGTACATATGCGTTAGATTATATTACATTCTGGCAGATAAATTTTGATTTTCGCCTATCAATTTCAATGCCTTGTCAAGCAATGCCTTGTCAAGCGTAGTAACACTCACACTATCAAGCCAGTTGGTGTTTTCCTCCTTCCTTAGCCATGTCAATTGCCGCTTGGCTAATTGACGCGTCGCAACAATAGCCCTGTTTACCATTTCTTCATGGACAGACGATCCTTCTAAATATTGCCATATCTGCCTATAACCCAGCATGCGCATGGATGGCATACTTGCACTCAAGTCGCCACGATCATGTAAACCCTGCACTTCTTCAATCAGGCCATCTTCCAGCATTTGCATAAAACGCTGCTTGACCCGTTCATGGATGATGCTCCGATCTTCCGGGTTAAGGATGATCTTGATTACCTCGTATTCCAAAGGTTTGGTCGTTTCCCGCGCAAAAAGTTCGCTCATCGACTGGCCTGTCAATTCATAAACCTCTAGTGCCCGCTGTATTCGTTGAGGATCATTAGGGTGTATCCTGGCTGCAGCCTCCGAATCTATCTTAACTAACCGTTGGTGCATACTCTCCCAACCTTTCTCCTGGGCTTCTTCTTCCAATTTCAATCGAACATTACTATCTGCTGAAGGCAGTACGGATATCCCCTTTTCCAAAGCACGGAAATAAAGTCCTGTACCCCCTACTAATAATGGTATCCGATCAGTTAAATGAATTTTTTCTATCTCAATAAGTGCATCACGACGAAAACCAGCGGCAGAATAAACTTCCGCAGGATCGCAAATATCAATCAATCTATGCGGGACAGCTTTCAGAATCTCCGCTGATGGCTTGGCCGTACCAATATCCATTCCTCGATACACCATAGCGGAATCAACACTGATAATATCCAATGGTAATTGTCGACATAATTCAAGTGCAAGTGCTGTCTTACCCGATGCTGTTGGTCCCATCAAAAAGATTACAGGCAAGATCATAATTGCAGAGATTATTTAAATAAATTTTCGAGTGTTGTTAGATCAATATGCCGATACACATTGTTGAATGCCTGTACCGGAATCTCGTTTTCTATACTCTGTAACACACTTACTAAATCATTCATCTCGGCATTACTTAATGTTTTTGTCATACCATCATTAGTACGCAACTTCATACAATCAATTAATAATTTTGTGGTGATTGCTTTATTGTTTTTTTGGATTAATTCAGTCAAGTGATTCATCATCATTGTTATATCTGCATTCGCAAGTAAAACAGGTACTTCACGAATAAGTAATGATTCAGTAGTAATTTGCTCAATAACAATGCCTAGTGCTTGTAATAAATCTTTATGATCAAGCATCAACTTGATATCAGCTTCCTTCACTGTAATAGTGAGTGGTACCAGTAAGGGGCGTAATCGAACATCTCCCTTTTCCCATGCTGACTGCAATCGAACAGATAAAATCAGTTCTCTTGCACGGAAGGCATCAATCAATATGAGTCCCTTAATATCCTCTATAAGAATGAACCTACCCTGCATTATAGATATTGGATTGTAATCTCCATGAACCTGATTATTCGAATCATTAGTTGTAGTTGCATATCTCGCACACACATCCTGAATTTGATGTATATTCTTGTCCTTTGATGATAACTCTCGTACTACAGGTGCATGCGTGTAATTCTCCGTCCCTGTAGAAAATGAAGCTGGACTATGTAGTATGCCCGTTAAACTACTGTATATAAAATCATGAACATTGCGCGCATCACGGAATCGTACTTCATGTTTGGTCGGGTGCACATTCACGTCGACTGCAACGGCATCAATTTCAAAATAAAGTACATAGACAGGATAACGACCAGGATACAACAGATCCTGATATGCCATTCGGATCGCATGATTAATTTGTTTATCTCTTATTATTCGGCCATTCAAGAAAAAATATTGTCGATCAGTATGACTACGTGCTGCTTCCGCATCCCCTAACCATCCCCACAAATGGAACCCTGCATGTAAGATATCCACTGGAAAAGCTTTGCTTAAAAATGACTGCCCAAAAAACAATGCCAATCTCTGCTCTGGTACCTGTTCATTATTATTGCATTGGAAAATTGAACGCCCATTATGGCTAAATCGAATAGAGGTATTGAATCGACTTAATGCAATCCGTCGAACCAATTCCTGAATATGCAAGAATTCTGTCTTTTCCGAACGTAGAAATTTTCTTCTTCCAGGTGTATTGAAAAACAGATCTCTCACTTCGACGGTGGTGCCAACTGGATGAGCAACCGGTGCAATCTGTGGTGAACAATTTTTGTGATCCATTTCGATCATATACCCATGTGTACTGTTTTTTTCACAGGCAGATAATTTACATCTGGATACTGCCGCAATACTTGACAGGGCTTCACCCCGAAACCCAAGACTAATGATCCGTTCCAGATCGGCCTGGCTAGTTAACTTACTGGTTGCATGTCGATCAAAGGCCAACTCAAGATCATCAGAATGGATACCTTCTCCATTATCGACTACACGGATTAACTTGCTGCCACCTTTTTCAACATCAATAATTATTTTAGAAGCCCTGGCATCTAAACTATTTTCAAGTATTTCTTTAACAACTGATGCAGGCCGTTCGATGACTTCACCGGCTGCAATCTGATTCGCAAGTGATTTAGGAAGCTTGATAATACGTCGTGTTGAAGTGGCATCAGACATGATACCTATCATACGGCAGGTCTTGTGGAGGGAATAGTGGCTAAAGGCTGGTGGCTAGGAACTTGATAGAGAGTATTTTGTATTGCTTGATATGCGTCACGAACTACGAATTTTGAATAAATTTATCCGTCACTCCCTTCAGGGATCTTTAATACTTGTCCAATACGAATGGTGTCACCCTTCAATCCATTTGATTCACGCAGACGCTTTGTACTGACACGATAGTGATGCGCTATCGCTGTTAGTGTATCGCCGCGAGAAATCACATGTTTACGTGAGGCCAGTATTGTCCCCTCGGGGGCATGATCTCTAAAATAGCCACGCAATCCACTCAGGATAGCTTTGGCCAGTTTTGTTTGATAAACCGGATCGCGTAATTTCTTTTCCTCATTTGGATTAGAGATATAAGCAGTCTCTATCAGGATAGAGGGTACATCCGGTGATTTGAGCACTGCAAATCCTGCAGACTGCACATGACGTTTATGTACCTTTCCAATCGACTTCAAACCATCAAGTACACGATCAGCTACATCGATACTGATTTCAAGACTGGCCGTTTGAGATAGATCGAGTAATACAGAGGCCAGGACATCATCCTTATCATCGAGACTCACGCCACCGATCAGATCAGAAGCATTTTCCTGTTCAGCGAGCCAATGTGCTGCTTCACTACTTGCTCCCTTCTGCGAAAGAATGTAGACAGATGACCCGCTCACACGTGGATCTTTAAAAGCATCTGCGTGTATGGAAATAAATAGATCCGCTTTATGTTCACGTGCCTTACCTATTCGTTTGCGTAATCGTAGAAAATAATCACCTTCCCTGATTAAAACAGCACGCATACCATGTTCCTTGTTAATTAATTCAGCAAGCTGCTTAGATATTTTCAATATAACATCTTTTTCATGTATACCACTGGGTCCACGAGCCCCTGGATCTTCACCGCCATGACCTGCATCAATAGCAATGACCACATCACGTGGTTTGCCTGGTTCTCTATCAATCGCTGCCTTTTGAACATCTTCTTTTTTATCTTTATCAAATATGTCAATAACCAGGCGGTGGCCATAACGCTGATTCGGTGGCAATAGAAAAACTTTAGTTTCAACATGTTTTTTTAAGTCGAGAACAACTCTTAAATCATCCTGTTGATAGACGCCACTACGTATGCGGTGCAGGTATTTATCGGTGGAAACTGGTTGGCTCAAAGTCCCGGACGCACTGGTATCCTGAATATCGATCACTGTACGATAGGGATTTGTTAACATTTCCAACCTGTGTTGTACGGGGCCAGATACATCAAATACCACACGCGTGCTCTCCGGTGCCGCCCAAATACGGACATTTTCCAGTTGCACAGACCCCGCTATCGCAGACAACGACAGACTAAATAAGGTCACTACTAAGAATAAGCGTATGGTCATACCGTTGTTATTTTCAATGATTATCTTTAACTTATTAGTCGTTATTTGGATAATTTCAAGTTTTTTATAGAAAATCAACCTATATTGCTGTTTTAAAAGCTAATATTATATGTTTTTGGCCTAAATCGAGGTTAAATGAGATTAAATCAGACAGGATTTTTGCTGAGCTGCTTTAGACAGGCACTGCCTTGGGTGGATAGCGCTTCAATTTCTACCCGCCGTTGGGCCTGTAGGTAGTCAATCTTCAACCACAGATCAGGAGTAACTAATACATCTTTTGCTTTTTCCGGCCACTCAATCAGACAAATTCCCTGGCCGTCTAAATAGTCTCTCAAACCAATGGTTTCCAATTCTCGCGGGTCTTCTAATCGATACAGATCAAAATGATAAATCCGGCAGCCATTAAAATGGTAATGCTCCACCAGAGTATAAGTTGGGCTTTTTACATTGCCTGAATAACCAAGGCCCCGTAAAAAACCACGTACACAAGTTGTTTTACCTGCTCCTAATTCACCCTGAATATAAATCAAACTACCTTTTGGACAATAGCTTGCAAGTTCACCACCCAAACGTTCCATGGCAGGCGCATCCGCAACTTCGATTATCATATTGTTCAGGTTTGTACCTGCTCAATATTAACTAAAGTTCGTATATGCGACATCAAATCAGTGGCCAACATGCCGCGTTCACCATTAGTCGCTGCCCTGTCCGCTGCCTCTGCATGCAAACAAACGCCCAAACAAGTTGCTGTATCATTACTTAATCCCTGGGCAACAAGCCCAGCGATGACTCCGGTCAGGACATCACCCATTCCACCACTAGCCATGCCGGGATTGCCTGCGGTACAAACAGCCACATCACCTTCACCATTAATAATGATCGTGCCACTCCCTTTTAATACGATGACACCACCATAACGTTGTTGTAATTCGCGGGCTGCTGCAAACCTGTCCGATTGTACTTGCGTCGTATCACAATCAAGTAGCCGTGCTGCCTCTCCCGGGTGTGGTGTTAATACCCAGTTGTCGTTTTGTATAGGATCTTTTGCCAACAAGTTAAGCGCATCAGCATCAACTATCATTGGCAAATCACTTTCCAATACTTTAGAAAATAATGCTAATGCCCATTGACTCTGCCCCAGGCCTGGACCAATCGCAATCACTTTAGCCTTTGTAAGTAATGGTAATAATTGTTTAGGTGTCTCTACACCATGCGCCATCAATTCCGGCCTGTTGGTACTGATAACAGCCGCGTGATCTGCACGTGTTGCGACACTGACCAGACCGGCACCTGTTCGTGCAGCCGCTTCACCTGCCATGCATGCGGCACCGATAAACCCACGGTCACCCCCTATGACCAAAACATGACCAAAATGACCTTTATGCGCAGAACGTGTACGCGTTGGTAACAATGTTTTCAAGCGATCGAATTCTACTCTCAGAACAACAGGCTGCACTGCAGAATATATTTCTTGTGGTACATCAAGATCGTTAAACAACACCTTGCCTGAATAGACTTGTCCTTGGCCGGTAAACAGTCCTTGCTTAAGTCCAATAAAACTAATCGTCACATCCGCCTCGACCGCACAACCCATCGGTTGGCCTGTATCCGCATTGAGTCCCGAAGGAATATCAATGGCTAAAACAGGTACTTCACTCTTATTGATCCCTTCAATAATATTTTTCCATTTACCTTTCATCTCTCGATCAAGTCCTGTTCCAAGTAATGCATCAACCAGAACATCAGTCTGAGCCAATTTGTCTACAGCATAAGTCTCAACTTTAACCCCGGTTTTAACTAAATTGTCCGCTACCTGGCGCGCATCACCTTGTAAGCGTTCTGCATCTCCCACTTGCATCAAGCTGACTTTCATACCTGCTGCATGTGCGAGTCTGGCTAAAACATATCCATCTCCCCCATTATTGCCTGTTCCACAAAGCACAATAATTCCTTTTGCTTGTGGCCATGTTGTTTTTAATACCTCAAAGGCAGCCTTGCCCGCCCGCTGCATCAATGTCAGCCCAGGAATCGCATGATCTTCAATTGCAATACGATCCAATTCACGTACTTGTTCAGCACTATAGAGTTGTTGTTGAAGTGATAATGACGAATATGTCATTAGATAATAATGTTAACCGGTAAAATAATTTTCCTGATAAAATCTCAGTTCATTTATAGAATCTCGGATATCTTCCAGCGCCAGATGCGATGATTCTTTTTTAAGCTGTTTTCCATCTGGATACCATCGTTTAACAATTTCCTTAATTGTGCTCACATCAATGTGACGATAATGAAAATAACTTTCAAGCTTGGGCATCAAGCGATGTAGAAAGCGACGATCCTGACAGATACTATTTCCACACATGGGGGATGCCTTAGGCGGAACGAACTTTTCAACAAATTCCAGTGTCAAATGCTCTGCGTCAGCAATAGTATTAGGGCTATTACGAACACGTTCAACAAGACCTGATTTAGTGTGTTGTCGGGTGTTCCATTCATCCATAGCTTCTAGCATTGAATCCTCTTGATGAATAGCGATGGCAGGACCTTCCTCAAGCGCATTCAGTCGACCATCGGTAACAATTGTAGCGATCTCAATGATTGTATCGTTGTCTGTATCAAGACCGGTCATTTCGAGATCGATCCAGATTAGATTTGTGGAAGATTGCGTCATTTTGTTTCCATATTATCTATTAACGGGTACCATTTTAACCATAATGCGAGATGTCTAACACAGTAACAACAACAAAATAGATAATATAAATGATAAATACATTCACCTATTTATTTCTGACCTGTATGACGCTGGGTACCATAATCCAGTTTCTACTCACAAAAAGGCGAATCAACCATGTGCAATCACATAGCAATACTGTTCCAGAAGCCTTTAGCGATAAAATTCCATTGGAATCACATCAAAAAGCCGCAAAATATACCCAAGCTAAGGTAAAGACAGGAATATATGAATATATATTAAGTATGGCTTTTTTACTTATCTGGACCCTGGGTGGTGGTTTACAACTACTTGATACAACATGGCGTTCAGCAGAGCTAACAGAATTATGGACAGGCGTTGGTTTTATATTATCTACTTTTGTAATCATGTCATTATTGGATCTACCGATATCCGCATACCGAACTTTTGGTCTTGAACAGCGATTCGGTTTTAACCGTTCCACACCTAAAATATTTATTACTGATCTACTAAAAAACGCAATTGTTGCATTAGTTATTGGCACACCCATGATCGTACTTATCCTTTGGATAATGGCATCGACAGGAAATCTTTGGTGGTTGTTCGTCTGGATCACCTGGTTAGGTTTTAGTTTATTTATGATGTGGGCCTATCCTGCTTTTATCGCCCCTTTATTTAATAAATTTCGCCCTTTGGAGAATCAAGAGCTACGTACGCGTATCGAAAATTTATTATCGCGGAACGGTTTTACCAGTAACGGTATATTTGTCATGGATGGCTCAAGCCGATCGACGCATGGCAATGCTTACTTTACGGGGTTAGGTGCAAACAAACGGATCGTCTTTTTTGACACTTTAATTAATGAACTCAGCATAGACGAAATCGAAGCTGTGCTCGCGCATGAGTTGGGTCACTTTAAATGCAATCATATAAAAAAACGAATTGCGGTGCTTGGCTTTGTCTTTTTTGTTGGTCTCGCTTTATTGGGTTGGCTAATCAATGAATCGGGATTTTATACGGGGTTGGGTGTATCACAATCTTCAAATTATATGGCCTTAATATTGTTCGTAATGGTCTCTCCTGTTTTTACCTATTTTTTACAACCTTTGTTTTCACATATTTCACGCAAGCATGAGTTTGAAGCCGATGACTTCGCTGCTGCTCAAGCGCAAACGGGTAATCTAATTCATGCATTAGTTAAACTTTACAAAGAAAATGCCAATACCTTGACCCCCGATCCAATATATTCTGCGTTCCATGATTCACACCCACCCGCACCTATAAGAATAGCCCACTTATCCACGAAATTGACTTGATGTTTTCTATGCGATTTATTTATACAGTAAATGTTTTTGGTTTATTTCTAACATTTAACTCAGCACATGCCGCAGATGTTAATAATGGCATGATACTGCACCAGGAAAACTGCTTACGTTGCCATCAATCAGAAATGTATACACGTGATGATCGAAAAGTAAAAACATTCGAACAACTTAAAAAACAAGTACAACAATGTGAACTGGCGATTGAACTGGGCTGGTTTGAAGAAGAAGTCGAAGATGTTACTGGCTATCTTAATGCGACCTATTACATGTTTGGTATTAAATAATTTTTGATCCCTCAGTATCCCTATTATCCGGATATATCGAAAAGTTAACTATTTTTTGATTAAATATCTTTTCTGCCCGCTAGTGCATGTGAAATTGTACTACTGTTAACATATTCGAGTTCGCCCCCCATAGGGATGCCATGTGCAATACGTGTTGGCCGGAGTTTATGTTTTCTTACCATCTCACTAATAAAATATGCTGTTGCTTCACCTTCAACAGTTGTATTAGTTGCAAGAATAACTTCCTTAATCTCACTCGTAGCTAATAATTTATCAAGCTTATCCAGACCAAGCTCATCTGGTCCGATTCCATCAAGTGGTGAAAGATGACCCATCAATACAAAATAAAGCCCCTTATAACTTGCATCTTCAATTGAAGATACATCAGCAGGACTTTCTACAACGCATAATAGTGTACGATCACGTTTTGTATTAACACACAAATGACACAGATCAGATTCACTAAAGTTCCTGCAGCGTTGGCAATGGCCAATCTTATCCATTGCCTCCGCCAACCTGGTTGCCAGATGCCTTCCACCAGCACGATCACGTTGTAAAAGATGATGGGCAATACGTTGTGCTGATTTTTTACCAATACCCGGCATACACCGTAAGGCATCAATTAGTTGATCCAGATAAGATGAACCAGCCATTAAGTACTAATCGTACCCAAGAATACGCAACAATATTTTGAACCATAAGAAAGTGGGCCTGACATGGATAGAAATTTTATTCTCAGAAAGGTAATTTCATTCCAGCAGGCAAGCCCAAGCCGGCAGTAAGTTCAGACATTTTATCCTGTGTTGTTTTTTCTACACGGCGATTGGCATCGTTAACAGCAGCAGCAAGCAGATCCTCTAACATCTCTTTATCATCATTCATGATACTTTGATCAATCTCTACACGCTTAACATCATGTCGTCCCGTCATTGTTACCTTAACCAGACCAGCACCTGATTCACCAATAACTTCCAGGTTAGCAATCTCTTCCTGGGCTTTTTGTAAATTTTCCTGCATCTGCTGAGCTTGTTTCATTATATCGCCCATTCCAGCTTTCATTATCGTCATTATCTCCTATTAATATAGAATTATGGTCCTCTGAACAAGTCTGCACCCCATAAGGCATAAAGGTACCAATATCTTCGTGGGCAATCGAGGCCCATGACTTTTTAGAGTTTTCCTTAATTTGTATTTGGTCGGATAGAATTCTCATCCAAAGTTGCATCAAACATATCTTGCATCTTCTGTACTGTTGTATCATCTCGCACAGAATTTTCTGCTGCTTCTTGCAATTCTTTTTCTTCACGTATTCTTTTCTGTGAGGGTGTTTCTGTTCGCGAGGATTCAATAGAGATAATCATTTTTATCTGATCTCCAAACCGAGTTTTTAATGCTGTGTGTAATCGCTCTTTTTGTGAGGTGTTCAGTAAATGTTCCTGAGCAGGTGTTAATACCAAATGTACTTTTTCATGCGTATGTTCTTTTAAGACACAGTGCCCTGCTAATTCTTTCACTAATCCTGCCAGGGCCATTTCATCAATTACAGCCTGCCAATCACTAGATATTACTTCACTATTAATATCTTGCTGAATATTATTTGTCGGCTGTTTAGTCTCATCTTTTTGTTTTATGTCATCAGAACGGGTAGCGCTTGTTGTTGTAATTGATACTGGTCTATTTTCATATGCTATTTGTTCCGCAGGCCTAAACGCTAACATGCGAATTAAAATCATTTCAAAACCAGAACGTGGATCAGGTGCTAATGCCAAATCACGCCGCCCCATTAATCCCATCTGGTAGTAAAGCTGGACATTTTCGCTGCTAATCTCTTTTGCCAAAGTGTGCATCTCATCATCTGCATTTTCCGTATCGTCGCCCAACACCTGACAAACTGCTAATTGCTGTAATGATGAAAGTAGTTCTATTAAAACAGCATCATAATCAGGACCATATTCTGCCATTTTATCAACATGCTGCAATACTGCATTGGCATCACCACTGATTAAAGTTTTTAGTAATTTTTTCAAATCCTGACTATCAATCGTACCTAACATGGACCTGACCTGTTCTTCCTGCAGTACGCCTCCACCATGAGATATCGCCTGATCAAGTAAGCTTAATGCATCACGTAAACTTCCATCTGCGGCTACTGCAATGAGATGTCTGGAATCTGGATCGCTCTCTACATTTTCCTGCTCTATAATTTGGGTAAGCTGGTCTTCAATTTGAGTGACACTCAAATGTTTCAGATTAAATTGTAAACAACGCGAAAGAATAGTAATTGGGATTTTTTTTGCCTCAGTTGTTGCTAACAAAAATTTCACATGAGGAGGAGGCTCTTCTAATGTTTTGAGTAGCGCATTAAAACTATGGTTAGAGAACATGTGTACTTCATCAATCAGATACACTTTATAACGACCAATACTCGGCGCATATTGTACGTTATCCATAAGATCACGAGTCTCTTCAACCTTTGCACGTGAAGCAGCATCAACTTCAATTAAATCGACAAAACGACCTTCATCAATCCCAATACAAGCAGAGCACTCACAACAGGGCCGGGAACTGACGCCCTTTTCACAATTCAGGCATTTAGCAAGAATACGGGCCAGCGTGGTTTTACCTACACCACGTGTACCAGTAAAAAGATAAGCATGGTGTAACCGCTCATTATCCAAGGAATTGGTCAACGCTTTTAATACGTGTTGCTGACCTACCATATCCTGAAACGATTTAGGCCGCCATTTTCTGGCCAGTACTTGGTAACTCATTTATTCGAAAAAGTCCTTAGAAATCAATAATTATAATTATATAAAAGCAAAATATTGCAGCGCATCATGTTTTACATTGCAAAGAATTATACCTCTTTTTGTAAAACCGCGACGCTGCCAGTAATAAAATTGCCGACATCATCGGTGTTATTGATGAGATCGCTTTTCAAACTAATTTACTCGCACTGAATGCTGCAGTAGAAGCCGCCCGGGCTGGTGAACAGGGGCGTGGTTTTGCAGTGGTCGCTAATGAAGTACGCAATCTGGCTGGCCGGTGTAAGACAGCAGCGAAAGAGATAAAAGACCTGATTAAGGATAGTGTTCGTAAAGTAGATGATGGTACCCAGCTGGTTGATAAATCAAACCAGTCCTTGGCTGAGATTGTCCTGTCTGTGAAAAAGGTAAGTGATATTGTGGCGGAGATAGCGATGGCGAGTCAGGAGCAGTCAGATGGAATTGCCCAAGTGAATAAAGCGTTATTACAAATGGATGATATGACACAACAAAATGCTTCTTTAGTTGAAGAGGCCGCCTCTGCCGCTGAGGCCATGGGTGCACAGGCAGAAGAACTTACTGCATCGGTTGCAAATTTTAAAATAAACGAAGGTGATGCTGGTTTTAAAACTTCAACAAAAAGACAACCATTAAAGAAATTAGGAGAAAGAAATCCTGAACAACTGGTACAACAACAAAAACCGACAAAAGCACTACCAGTAGCGCAAGCGGAAGACATTGCAGACGAGGATAATTGGCAAGAATTTTAAAATATATTTTTTTATTCAAGT
>CAZCXC010000296.1:0-25940 GCA_964502505.1 uncultured Enterobacteriaceae bacterium | reverse complement strand
TTAATCAATGTTACACCTCAGGAAACACGCGTTGCCGTAGTTGAAAACGGTGTGCTGCAAGAGGTTCATATTGAACGCATACACAAACGTGGCTTGGTCGGGAATATTTATAAAGGCCGTGTTTCCAGGGTATTACCTGGCATGCAGGCTGCTTTTATTGATATTGGGCTGGAACGTACAGGCTTTTTACACACTTCTGATATCACTGGGAATTCTGATGAAGATCCAGTAGATGAACAAGAAAAAATATCCTTCCTTTCTATTGAATCAATGCTTAGTGAAAGTCAGGAAATTCTGGTACAAGTTATAAAAGATCCGCTTGGCAGCAAAGGGGCCCGGTTAACAACACGTATTTCTATTCCATCCCGTTATATTGTATATGTACCTGATTACCAAAGTGTTGGTATTTCACAACGTATTGAGGAAGAAGCAGAACGCGAACGATTACGTAAAATTATAATGCAATATCAAACTGGAATTGAGCAACTTGCAGTAGGTAATGGAGATAATGTAGTACACCATACTGCAATAAGAGAATCAGAGATGCTGACGAAAGGTGGTTTTATTGTACGCACAGCAGCCGAAGGTATTTCTGACGAAGAGATCCATAGAGATATCGAGTTTCTACAAAAATTATGGGATTCGACCGTCGTCCGAGCAGAAAATACTTTCCCGCCAAGTATCGTTTATGAAGACCTACCTTTGGTGATACGCACCATGCGTGATTTAGTACATGCTGATATAGAAAAAGTACGCATTGACTCAAAAGAAACATTTCAACGTGTAGTGGAATTTTCCAAACAATTTATTCCAGAATTTCTTGGACGTATTGAATATTATACTGGCGAACATCCGATACTTGATTTGTATTCTGTTGAGGACGAAATACAGAAAGCATTAAATAAAAAAGTACAGTTGAAATCAGGAGGCCATTTAATAATTGACCAGACAGAAGCAATGACAACAATTGATGTAAACACGGGTGGATTTGTTGGTCACAGAAATTTAGAAGAAACCATCTTCAAAACAAACCTGGAAGCGACACACATATTAGCAAGGCAACTTAGACTACGAAATCTTGGCGGGATTATCATTATTGACTTTATTGATATGCAAGAATCAGAACATGGACGACAAGTTTTGCGCTCCCTGGAAAAACACCTGGCACGAGATCAATCAAAAGTTACAATTAGTGAACTCACATCACTTGGATTAGTTCAATTAACAAGGAAACGCACGCGAGAAAGTCTTGAACATATTCTATGTGAAGAATGCCCAACATGTTCAGGAAAAGGTTCTATAAAAACAGCTGAGACTACTTGCTATGAAATATTTCGTGAAATACTGCGCGAAGTGAGACAATTTGATGCACAAAAATTACTTGTCGTAGCATCCCAAGCTGTAGTTGATAAGTTGCTTGATGATGAATCAACGAGTGTCGTAGCATTAGAAGAATTTATCGGCAGGCCTATAACCTTCCAAGTAGAGCAACTATATTCACAAGAACAATATGATATTGTTTTACTGTAAACTATGAACTGAAATGATTATTAAAGTTTTCAGACATATTTACCACCTTTCTATTTATACATTTGCGGCAATCACTCTGACCGTTGCCGTTTGTGTATCACTTTTCCGCCTTGCACTGCCAAATATTAATGAATACCGTCTAGATGTACAAACATGGATGACGGAGTACATGGGTCAACCAGTGGAAATAAAAAACATAGATGCAACCTGGTTTGGCTGGATACCACACTTTTATTTACACGATATCAGCATTCTTGAAGAAACAGGCAATGAAACCATCGCAAATTTTAAATCAGCACATATTACAATTGATCTTATTGAGAGTTTACGTAAAAAACAGCTTATACCAGCGCAACTAAGTATATCAGGTCTTGATTTAACCCTGATTCGAAGAGTAGATGGCTCGATCAATATAGCAAAAACTGAAGCCGAAATGGGAGAAAAAAATATTGAAAGCACAGAACTTGCTGTGTGGTTATTGAAACAACCAAACATTTCTCTGGCAGATACTCAAATCACCCTGCTTGATCTTACACGTGAAAATAATAACACTGTACTATTATCCAATGTTTCACTGTTACTAAGGAGTAACAGTTACAGACTGCAACTAGAAGGTGATGCGCAGTTACCTGCTCAACTAGGCAAAAAAATACATTTTGCATTAGATGCAAAAGGCGACATATTAACAACTGTTTGGTCTGGGGAACTTTACCTGGAAGGTTCAAGTATCTACCCCCCTGCCTGGTTTAATAAAAAAATTCCATTTGGTATAAATATCGACAGTAAACCAGGCGATATAAAGATCTGGAGCGAGTGGCAAAATGCAAAAATACGTAAAATAGAAGGGACTATTGACATCACAGATGTCAGTATCAACTCTAACGAAACAGAGTTTAATATAGACCATCTTATAACTGCTATTTATTTGGAGCGCCGTACAGATGGCGGCTTAGACTTGTCACTTAATATTGAAAAATTAACGACAGATCATGGATCATGGCCGACAAGCACAATATTTGTAAGTAAATATTTTTCAGATGATGATCAATATCGTTACATTAGCAAATCCAGCTATCTAAAACTGGATGATATTTCACACATAATTAAATTATTTCCAGATCTGTGGCGCGATAATAAGCTGATTGAGCAACAATCATTGCAAGGAGTATTAACGCATAGTTTACTCATTTATGATCCTTCTCTGCCAGACAACCAGAAATATTTTGTTGATACTGATATTAATCTTTCAAGTGCATCCATTGGCACTGATAAAAACGGCATTACTGGTCTGAATGGTCACCTTCAGGGAAATGCCAAACAAGGTAAATTCACCATTAGCTCACATATGCTCGAATTTGACGTGCCTAAATTATTCAAAAATAAAATAAAACTTTATGAAATCGATGGTGATATCAGCTGGCAAAAAGAAAAAGACAACTTCGTAGTGACCACTGATTATTTTGATGCGCATACTGAAGATTTCAACGCGTACTTAAAAGGTCACTTAGTCTTTAGGCCAGAAACAGAATTACCTTTTGCAGATATTATTATGGGAATTTCTAATGCGAATCTTGAAGACATTAATAACTATATGCCCTCTAATATACCGGGAAAAGCCAGAACATGGTTTAACAGTGCTCTTGTTGGAGGAGAATTAACTTCCGCTGATATTATTTTACGTGGAGAACTATCTGATTACCCATTCCTGAATAATGAAGGACAATTTAAAGCCATTGCGGAAATTGAAAACGTCACTTTAGAATATAGCCAAAATTGGGCACCTATTGATAATATGGATGCAGAATTAATAATTGAAAAGAACAATCTAACTGTAAATATTGGCACAGGAAAAATTTTCAATGCTGACATTATCCAAGCCATTGCTACAATTCATGATTTGTCAGCTGATAAATTATTCGTTGAAGTTGATGGTTTATATAGCGGGCATACAAATGATGGCAAATTATTTATAGAACAAAGTCCGTTAGTTGATAATCCTGCATTAAAAATAGTCAGCCAAAGTAACCTGGATGGCGAGTTCGATATAGATTTGAATATTGTCATTCCTATTGGGGGTGGATCAAATAAATTTAATGGAAAGCTTACATTTCATGACGCATCATTGTATACCCCGTATACAGGAATTAAACTCAATAATATAAATGGAGACGTAGTTTTCAGCGAAAATTTAATAACTGCTAACAATATAAAAACGACTTATTTTGACCATGATGTTTACCTTAATATACAAAGTGATACTAATGGATTGCCCATCTCAAGTCTGACAGGTACAGCAGATAAAGAATTTATCATCGAGCAATTATCACACTATTTTCCAGACTTTATTCCTTACGCCTCAATATTAAATGATCGGATGTCCGGCGCTTGTGAATGGCAAGTAGAATTATCATTCCCTGAATCTGCTATTGATATAAATAGTGCAAGAAAGCTGACAATTAAGTCACCCCTGAGCGGACTAACTTTAGATTTCCCTGCCCCACTGGAAAAAATGTATGAGGCTGTCCCATTTGAACTGTCAACAATAATATCTAATGCAACTCAACAAAATATTGATATTCAATATGGAGACATACTGACAGGTAAATTTGAATTGGATAAATCATTACTTCCAAAATTGAAAACAGCTGAATTTAATTTTGGTAGCCACAAAACTAATATTAACACTAGAAATGGAATTACTGTTACAGGTAATATTGATCGTTTAGTACTCTCTGAATGGATGGAATTAATTAATGAACTGGATACGAGTGCTTTTAATAAAGGACTCGACACATTATCTGTTGGAGTAGATATCTCCTCATTTGGACTTATGAATCAGAAATTCGATGACGTGAATCTTGCATTGGCTAAACAGGACAGCAACTGGAAACTAGATATCAATGGTGATGATATTAAGGGCGATATCACAATCTCTGAAGAACCAGGTATTAATCCGGTCATCATAAATTTTGATCGTCTTGTTATCTCTAAAAATGATTCTGAAAGCACACTTGATCCGAGGGAAATACCTCCATTGCAAGCATCAATTAAAAATTTTCAGTATGAGGATATAAAATTAGGTAAGTTTTTACTTGATACAACAAAAACTATGGATGGTATGTCCATAGATAATTTTTCATTCAATAAACCAGGGCTTGAAATTTCAGGTAACGGCGACTGGACATATATGAATGATAAAAATAAATCATCTTTTGCAATCAAAGTACAGGCTTCACAAATTGATAATATGTTAGAGACATTTAATTATAGCGTTGCTGCCATCAAAGATGGTGAAACAAATCTGAAGATTGATGCCAACTGGGATGGATCCCCGACAGATTTTTCACTCCAAAAATTAGACGGTGGTATGCAACTAAATATAGACAAGGGACGATTCCTTGATATTGAGCCAAAGGCCGGGCGTCTATTTGGACTTCTCAGTTTACAAACTCTCCCACGACGCCTTTCGCTGGATTTTAGTGACTTATTCAGTAAAGGTTTGTCCTTCGATGAGATTTCGGGTGATTTTACTATCGAAGATGGCAATGCCTATACCAATAATCTAGCCATGGAAGGCCCTTCAGCGGAGATTGTCGTTACTGGTCGTACTGGTTTATCTAGAAAAGATTATGATCAACTTGTTACAGTAACCCCACAAGTATCTGATAGCCTACCCATCGCCAGTGCATTATTTGGACCTATAGGATTAGGTATAGGTGCTGTACTATTTCTCGCAGGAGAAATGTTCGATTCTATTCCCAGGCAAATTGATAAACTTTTACGTTATCAGTATACAATTACTGGCAGTTGGGATAATCCTGTGATTGAACGAATAAATAAAAAACAAGAATCGAATGGAAATGACACCATAATTGGTGTAAAAAAACATAACACATCTTATTTAACACAGTAATTCCTGATTTTTCATGCAGTGGAAACCCAATGTAACTGTTGCTGCGATTGCAGAACAAGATAATTATTTTCTCGTTGTTGAAGAAGATGCGAATAGCCATATTGTATTTAATCAACCTGCTGGTCACCTCGAAAAGAATGAAACTTTAATTAGCGCAGTAAAGCGTGAAGTTCTGGAAGAAACAGCCTGGGATTTTGAGCCAGAATCTATTGTAGGTATCTATATGTATCCTGACCCGCACAGCGATATTATTTATCTGCGAGTCTGTTTTTATGGTAAATGTAAAAAACAATACCCTGAAAAAAAACTTGATGATGGAATTATTCGAGCATTGTGGTTAAGCAGGGAAGAACTTGAAAATAACAAAGATAAGATGCGTAGCCCTATGGTATTAAACTGTATTGATGACTATCTTGCTGGAAAAAACTATCCTCTCGATTTACTTAATCACTACCTGCCAGATCATTAATTGTACACATGAACACTGAGAAAATAATCGTCGGTCTTTCCGGAGGTGTTGATTCATCTGTTGCTGCACTGCTACTTAAAGAACAAGGCTATACAGTTGAAGGGCTCTTTATGAAAAACTGGGATGAATCAGCAACAGATGGCAGTTGCATGTGGGAAGCAGATGTTGAAGATGCAATGCACGTATGTGATACATTGGAAATCCCTATCAATACGATTGATTTATCAAAGGAATACTGGGGCAATGTATTTGAACTGTTTTTACAAGAATACAAAACGGGGCGAACACCAAATCCCGACATCCTTTGCAATCAGGAAATTAAGTTTAAAGCCTTTCTTGACCATGCACTTGAATTTGGAGCAACTAAGATTGCAACGGGGCATTACGCCCAAATTATTGCTACGGATGAAGGCTATCAATTACAGAAAGGCATCGATGCTAATAAAGACCAAAGTTATTTTCTTTGCCGCTTGAATCAGGAACAACTCGGGCACGCCTTATTTCCTATTGGCAAAATTGAAAAGACCGAGGTTAGAGCTTTAGCAAAAAAAGCAGGCTTTATTACGCATGATGAAAAAGACAGTACCGGTATTTGTTTTGTTGGAGAACAGCCTTTTAGAGAGTTTCTGAGTCGTTATATCCCAATTAACAAAGGAGACATTCAAACACCAGAAGGTAAAACGATTGGAGAGCATGACGGGGTGCACTTATATACACTTGGGCAACGGCAAGGATTGGGTATTGGGGGGATACAAGATGCGAGTGATGAACCATGGTATGTTGTTGGAAAAGACATGGAGAATAATATCCTCATTGCAGCGCAAGGACATGATCACCCTTTGCTCTTTAGTCAAACATTGAGCGCGACTAATATGCATTGGATCAATGAAGATGCACCCAAGATGCCATTCATTTGCACAGCTAAAACACGTTATCGGCAAGCTGATCAGAATTGTACAATCGAACAACTCAACAACGGCGAATGCAAAGTACAATTTGATCAACCGCAACGTGCGGTAACACCTGGACAATTCATTGTGTTTTATCAGGGCTTGAACTGTCTGGGAGGAGGAGTGATTGAGTCGACCGCATAGATCTAACGAATCACATACAACTTTTAAAATCAATAACTTACAGCACTATTTTAGTATTTAAAAACTACTATAACACGTAATTCAGGGGCAAGAATTGCCCAATTCCTGTATACTCACTACCCTTTTTTAAGTCATATTGTTACAACATGGCAATATGAAATTCTTTATTTCTTAAGGAGAGAAAATAGTGCTTGAAGCTTATCGCAAACACGTTGAAGAACGTGCCGCACAAGGCATAATTGCCCAACCATTAGATGCAGAACAAACGGCTTCCTTGGTTGAATTGCTTAAAACCCCACCTGCCGGAGAAGAAGAATTCATTCTAGATTTAATCAGTCAACGCATCCCGGCCGGTGTAGATCAAGCCGCCTACATTAAAGCTGGTTTTTTGGCAGCGATTACCAAAGGAGAAACAGAATCTCCACTCATCAATAAAGTCAAGGCGGTGGAATTATTAGGCACGATGCTCGGTGGTTACAACGTCTCTCCACTTATTGATTGTCTTGATAATGAAGAACTTGCACCTGCAGCAGTAGAAGCGCTCTCTCATACTTTGTTAATATTTGATGCATTCCATGATGTAAAAGAAAAAATGGATGATGGCAATATATTTGCCAGGCAAGTAATCGAATCATGGGCAAACGGTGAATGGTTTACCAGTAAACCAGAACTTGCAGAGAAAATTACGGTGACTGTATTTAAAGTCACTGGTGAAACCAATACTGATGATCTCTCTCCTGCTCCGGATGCTTGGTCCAGGCCTGATATTCCATTACATGCACAAGCCATGTTAAAAATGGAAAGAGAAGGTATTATTCCGGATAAACCGGGTGAAGTGGGTTCAATAAATCAAATTAATTCCCTGAAAGAAAAAGGCCACCCATTGGCATATGTGGGGGATATAGTTGGTACAGGATCATCACGCAAGTCGGCAACCAATTCTGTACTCTGGCACATGGGAAATGATATTCCTTTTATACCTAATAAACGCGATGGTGGTTTCTGTATTGGTGGAAAAATAGCGCCTATCTTTTTTAATACTATGGAAGATGCCGGTGCGTTGCCGATCGAATGTGATGTAGAAAAGCTCAACATGGGAGATATCATTGATATTTATCCTTATGCAGGTGTGATCAAAAATCACGATTCGGGTGATACTTTGTCTGAGTTTTCATTAAAGACTGAAATTATACTGGATGAAGTACGTGCAGGTGGTCGCATACCCCTTATCATTGGTCGTGGTTTAACTGATCGTGCACGTGAGGCACTCAACATGGGTGCAACTGATCTGTTTCGTAAACCCGTTCCTGCGGAAGAATCAGATAAAGGATTTACATTGGCACAAAAAATGGTGGGCCGCGCTTGTAGCGTGGAAGGTATTCGTCCCGGCACCTATTGCGAACCAAAGATGACGACTGTCGGTTCTCAAGATACTACCGGACCAATGACCCGGGATGAATTAAAAGATTTAGCCTGTTTGGGTTTTTCTACCGATCTGGTGATGCAATCTTTCTGTCATACGGCGGCTTATCCAAAGCCGATTGATGTCGATACGCATCATACCCTGCCGGATTTTTTTCAAACTCGTGGTGGTGTTGCGCTACGACCGGGTGATGGCATTATTCATTCCTGGCTGAATCGCATGCTGTTACCGGATACGGTTGGTACGGGTGGAGATTCACATACGCGTTTTCCCATTGGTATCTCCTTTCCAGCAGGTTCCGGCTTAGTTGCCTTTGCCGCAGCAACAGGCGTCATGCCACTGGATATGCCAGAGTCTGTACTTGTACGTTTCTCGGGAAAAATGCAACCAGGCATTACATTGCGTGATCTGGTGAATGCCATTCCTTACGCCGCAATACAGGAAGGTTTATTAACTATTGAGAAAAAAGGTAAAAAGAATATTTACTCCGGCCGCATCCTGGAAATTGAAGGTTTACCGCATTTAAAAGCGGAACAAGCCTTTGAACTTTCTGATGCCTCAGCAGAACGTTCTGCCGGTGGCTGTACCATCAAACTGGATAAAGAGCCGATCATTGAATATCTGAATTCCAATATCATTCTACTAAGATGGATGATTACCAATGGTTATGGTGATGCACGCACATTAGAACGCCGTGCCAAGGCGATGGAAGACTGGTTAAAGGATCCACAATTACTGAAAGCCGATACGGATGCAGAATATGCCGCTGTCATTGAAATTAATATGGACGACATTAAAGAACCCCTTTTGGCCTGTCCGAATGATCCGGATGATATTAAACCATTATCCGAAGTTGCTAATACCAAGATAGATGAGGTCTTCATTGGTTCCTGTATGACAAATATCGGTCATTATCGTGCCGCCGGTAAAATGTTGGAACAATTCAATGATGTCATCCCCACCCGACTCTGGATCGCACCACCCACCAAGATGGATGAACATCAATTAACAGAAGAAGGTTATTACAGTATTTTTGGTAAAGCGGGGGCACGTACCGAGATGCCAGGTTGTTCGCTGTGCATGGGTAATCAGGCGCGCGTAGCTGCCAATTCAACAGTAGTTTCAACATCAACGCGAAATTTTCCTAACCGTCTGGGTGATGGCGCTAATGTTTTTCTTTCATCTGCTGAAATCGCAGCGGTATCTTCCATACTCGGCAGGATACCCACCATGGATGAATACATGGAGTTTGCTAAAAACATCGATACCATGGCGGATGATGTTTACCGTTATCTGAATTTCAATGAGATTGAAGATTTTCAAAAACAGGCTGCTGAATCAGAAAGTAAACTGGCTGATATTCCAATACGTGTTGCTGCAGGATGATAGTATTTAATATTGATAATCAAAGTTGGGTTTTTACCCGTCTTTGGCTATTTTTTCATGTTCAGTGGATTGCTAGGATTAATGTCCTCATTGAAAGGCTTTTTGCGATCGATGTGCGTTAACTGGTAGACCTTACCGATCCAGTTATTAATCACGGCCTCGGCACTATCATGCCAGGTATTATCCAGTTTAGGCATAATTAGATCTTCAGGAAACTCAGGCGCTTCATTTTCATTAGTTCTTGCTGCGATCACTTGTTCCCGATATTCCTCCAGGATCGCTTTTGCTTGTAAATTAAAATAGTTCTCTGGTATGGGTGGATAGTCATCGATTGCTTTATCAATATAACGTCCAATTTCTCTTTTGTATTCCTTTAACAAACTAATGGCATCGTATTCCGGGTGTCCCTGAAAAAACACAATGCGAAAACCATCTTCACTTACCACAAGATGGACACCGGCTTCATCACTTTCCACCAGAATATTTAGACCTGCCTGTTCAAAATGTGCTCGTGTAATTTCATTAAAACGCGAATGTGGTACATCAAACCGCGTATTCACCCCAGACACCAACGGATGTTGTTGTTCCATGACTTTGTGCGAAAAAACGCCCCACCGCTTTTCTGGTAATGGTACTCGGTGTTGATTGTATCGAAATTGTAAGACAGCATGCGTTGCCAGACACGAGCATAAGATTGATGTCACATTTTCATAAGCCCAGTCGATAATCTCGATCAAGGGTTCCCAGAAGGGTTGCTCGGAAAGCTCCGGACTGGTGACATTCGCACCGGTAATGATCAATGCATCAAGACCTTCTTCCTTGATCTGATCAAAACTTTTGTAGTATTGGTCCACATGTGCTTGCCCTTCTGCATTTCTTTCAAGCTCTTTTAAAGTAAACGGATGTATATAAAATTGTGCAATCTGGTTGCTTTCACCGACCAAGCGAAAGAATTGCCTTTCCGTGGCGGCCAACGCAGCATCCGGCATCATATTCAACAATCCAATATGCAATTCACGAATGTCTTGCTGAAGGGCTTGATCCGCTTCAATAATAGTCTCACCTTCCTGTTTCAGTCGGGCAAAACTGGGGAGTTTAGTATTCGCAACGAGTGGCATCGGCTTTATCTTTACTTACTAACTACTTGTCTCGCTCCAACGCTTGTTCAACCAGATCTAGAAAATCTGCTTCAGTTTGCACGGCTGCAACTTCTTCTGTTGTTAAGGTATAGCCATATTTATTAGCGATGGAATCATAACGAGGAATCCTTGCATAAAACAGTCTTGGAAATACCCACCGCGCAAAATCATCCGGCTCAATCAGCGCATCAAACTCAAATGTTTTTTCTTCCATATAAATGGCAAGTTGTTCATCCAGAAAAGCCTCTCTGTAATAAAGTGGCTTGGGTTCATCTTCTGCACGCTTAATCAATTCCTGTTCATCATGTTCAGAGGCCTTGATATAAAGGATCAAGGTATTCGATGCGAGCACTTCAAACACTTCAGGATCATCCAATTCACACAAACTACCACCCGCATCATTAATAAAATGATCATATCCATAGATGTCATGAGCCTTGCCAATGAAATCCGGCACGTCTTTCATAGCCGCGATTTCAGCCAGTCGATGTAATTCCTGTCGCCGTTTAAATTCACTCAATACCAGCCCGTCCTGTTCCGGATTACCCAACTTGCCAAGAAAGGTTGAGACCGGCTTTAGATTATCTACCGTAATATTGTTCTCGATACGAATCGAATCCGAACGTAATAACTCCCTGATGACAGGAATATGCATCAATTTCTGTTTGATGTTATCCAGGATGGGTTCATTCAGATAACGCGTACCGATCCGGTAATCACCTGAATAATGAAACCAGTGCTTTTTACGCAGAATACAGGCGAGACGTGTTTTCCCTACTCCGGACATGCCGAGTAAAGTGATCGCTTTTTTATCCCATTGTTTAAATTCACTCGTACTGAGTTTCATACTTGTACCTTTTACCTGTTTAAAGCGCTAAATTTATGTGACACCAACAGAAATAAAAATCTGTCAATACGTCCTGTGCATCGTCGTTTGTGTGCATCCCTATCGCCGTTCTCGCACTTCCATGTGCTTCACGGCATAAGGCCATCCTTGGCCAAAAAAAACCCGGTGTTTGTTACCAAAGCACCGGGTTTGAATCCCTTATAAGTTATCTTAACGCTTATTTTGATGCAGCGTCATCAAACTGTGCTTCTTCTGTTGAACCGGTTAATGCGGTTACTGATGACTGGCCTCCTTGTATCACCGTCGTTACATCATCAAAATAACCAGCACCGACTTCCTGCTGGTGGCTTGCAAATGTGTAGCCACGTTCTGCAGCTGCAAATTCCGGCTCCTGAACTTTTTCCACATAAGCAGTCATGCCGCGTTTGACATAGTCCTGAGTCAAATCGAACATGTTGTACCACATGTTGTGAATACCTGCGAGCGTAATAAACTGGAATTTGTAACCCATGGCGCCCAGTTCTTTCTGGAACTTTGCGATGGTGTCATCGTCCAGGTTCTTCTTCCAGTTAAAAGAAGGGGAGCAGTTATAAGCAAACAATTGTTCTGGATATTCTTTGCGTACAGCTTCTGCAAACTGCCTGGCTTCATCCAGATCTGGAACCGCCGTTTCACACCACAATAGATCTGCATAGGGTGCATAGGCGATACCACGAGAAATAGCCTGATCAATACCGGCATTGGTCTTATAAAATCCCTCGTCGGTACGTTCACCTATAACAAATGGTTTGTCCCGTTCATCAACATCAGATGTCAGTAAGTTAGCAGCATTTGCATCGGTACGTGCCAACACAATCGTTGGGACACCCATAGTGTCTGCTGCCAAGCGCGCCGCAACTAATTTCTGTACGGCTTCCTGGGTAGGTACTAATACCTTACCTCCCATATGACCACATTTTTTGACTGACGATAACTGATCTTCAAAATGCGCACCGGCGGCACCGGCTTCAATCATCCCTTTCATCAGTTCAAAGGCGTTTAATACCCCACCAAATCCTGCCTCAGCATCGGCAACAATAGGCGCAAAGAAATCAATATCATCTTTTCCCTTGGCCCACTGGATCTCATCAGCACGTCTAAACGTATTATTAATACGTCTGACCATAGTAGGAACAGAATCATAGGCATAAAGCGATTGGTCGGGATACATCGTTTCAGAAGTATTACCATCTGCAGCAACCTGCCAACCGGATAGGTAAATTGCCTTGATACCAGCTTTGACCTGTTGCATTGCCTGGCCAGCGGTAATAGCACCCATGCACTTCACATAACTGTCTTCTTCATTAGCTAAATCCCACAGCTTTTCAGCCCCACGGCGTGCCAGTGTATATTCTTCTTGAACTGATCCGCGCAGACGGACTACCTCTTCTGCACTGTAATCACGTTTGACATTTGTCCAGCGTGGATTTTCTGCCCATTCTTTCTCTAATTGCTGAATTTGCTCTGCTCTCGACGTCATTTTCTCTTACCCTCATTTAAATTAATAAAGAAAAAATCTATATATTCATCATTATTTTTGGCGATTTTTCCTCTTGCCCGCCGCAGGGCGACAAGAATACAGGCTATCGCATATTTTTTATAATAGGTATTTACTACGATCATCCGTTGCAAGGAACTAGACCCTAATGTGCAGCGCAGCATTTGACAATTCAATTATTTTAATATTAAGTATTAATATTATTAATACTCAAATGAATTCAATACGATGCCAATTGATAATCATAGACTTTATTACAAGCAAAATAGGCTAAAACAGCTGCGGGCCTTCTGTTATGCGGCCCAAACCGGCAGTATTTCAAAAGCGGCAGAACAGATGTTTTTAAGCCAACCCTCTATCTCTTTGCTGGTAAAGGCCCTGGAAAAGGACCTGGACAACACGCTGTTTGAGCGTAAGGGACCTAAAATTCAGCTCACCGAAGAAGGCCGTATCCTGCTCTATCTGGCCCTCCCTTTAGTGGAAGGTCTTGAAACTCTGCCTGAAGCATTTAATGAGCGCTGTAATAATGAGATTTCCGGTAAGTTGAATATTGCGGCAGGTGAGTCCACTATCCTATATATTCTCCCAGACATTATTAAACGCTTTAAACAAAATTACCCACATATTCAGATGAAATTAAGTAATGTTACCGGGCGTGATGGTTTGGCAATGTTAAGGGCGGGTAAAGTTGATTTTGCGGTTGGTTCAATGCTGGATGTACCTGATGATATTATTTATATTCCTACACTCACATACGATCCGATTTTAATCACCCCATTAGATCATCCACTCGCCAAAAAAAAAGAAATAAGTATTGCAGACATAGGGCCTTACGGTTTAATACTTCCACCACGTCACTTAACAACCTGGCGCATGGTTGAGCTTGTTTTTCAACAACACAATGTTAAATATAATGTTTCGTTAGAAGCAGGTGGTTGGGAAGTAATAAAAAAATATGTCTCCCTAGGGCTTGGTATTTCGATTGTCACCAGCATTTGTTTATCTGGGAAAGAAAAACTGGCGATAATCCCACTTAACAAATATTTCCCAAAACGGAATTATGGCGTTGTTGTGCGTCGCAGAAAATTTATTTCCCCGGCAGCACGCCGATTCTTTGAAATGATGGACAAAGACATACTCGAAATATTTTATACTGAAGATAAAATAGATAAATCGAAATTGGCATAAATAATGCGTAAACTAATCACCTCAAAAAATAGTCCAATTAATTATGGAAACAAATAAACTAACAAGTATAATTAATTACAAGATGATTAGAATCGTGTCTGGCTGGAGTGTGAAATAACATGTCGGAGAAGATTGAACATGGTCAAGATGACAGTTTGGCTTTGCAAGAAGCCAAACCTAAACTCAAACGTCCGCCTCTCTATAAGGTCGTTCTTATTAACGACGACTATACACCTATGGATTTTGTCGTGAATATTCTCGAAATAATTTTTTCTAAAGATAGAGAAACAGCAACTCGCATCATGTTGGAAGTGCATACGAAAGGAAAAGGTATTTGTGGCATATTTACCTATGAGATAGCTGAGACAAAAGTATCACAAGTTAATAGTTATTCACAAGAAAGCAAACACCCATTACTTTGTTCGATGGAAAAAGCATAAGGAGCAAAAATCATGCTCGATAAAGAACTTGAACTCACATTAAACAATGCCTTCAGAGAAGCTCGAGAGCAACGTCATGAATTTATGACTGTTGAGCATCTTCTGTTGTCGTTACTTGATAATGCTTCGGCAGCCAAAGTGCTTAGAGCATGCGGCGCAAATTTGAATGCTCTACATACAGACTTGATAAGATTCATTCAGGAAAATTCACCCATACTTACAAATGATGATGAACGTGATACACAACCGACACTCGGTTTTCAACGTGTATTACAACGTGCTGTTTTTCATGTTCAATCTTCAGGCAATAAAGAAGTCTCTGGTGCCAATGTGCTTGTTGCTATCTTTGCAGAGAGAGAGTCGCATGCAGCCTATTTCCTGAATCAACAAGACATCACACGACTTGATATAGTGAATTATATTTCACACGGAATAACAAAAATTCCTGAGGACGATCAAAACGACATATCTGATCCGCTTACAGATGAAGAGTTACACCAGGATGAGCCAAGTACTAATCCGCTCGAAGCCTATACCGTTAATCTAAATAAGCAAGCAGAAATGGGGAAAATAGATCCGTTAATTGGTCGCCAAAATGAGATTGATCGCACTATTCAGATATTGTGTCGCCGTCGCAAGAATAATCCACTTTATATAGGAGAGGCCGGGGTTGGCAAAACAGCTATTGCAGAAGGATTGGCAAAAATGATTGTCGATGGTGAAGTTCCGGAAGTATTAGCAAACAGTACTATTTATGCACTTGACCTGGGAGGATTACTCGCAGGAACGAAATATCGTGGAGATTTTGAAAAACGTTTAAAAGGTGTGATTGCGCAACTTGAAAAAACTGAAGGTTCAATTCTATTCATTGATGAAATCCATACAATCATTGGTGCAGGCGCCGCCTCGGGCGGTGTTATGGATGCATCCAATATAATTAAACCCGTACTTGCTTCAGGTGACTTGAAATGCATTGGTTCAACGACATATCAGGAATACCGTGGAGTCTTTGAAAAGGATCGTGCACTTGCTCGGCGTTTTCAAAAAATCGATGTAGCTGAACCAACAATTGATGAAACAGTGAAAATTCTTGAAGGTTTAAAATCACGACTCGAAGAGCATCATCATATTAAATATACACATCAATCACTGCGATCAGCAGTAGAATTAACCGATCGCTATATGAATGATCGTCATCTGCCAGATAAGGCTATTGATGTTATTGATGAGGCTGGGGCATCACAACAACTGGTCTCGCCGTCTCGACGCAAAAAGACTATTAGTGTGACTGATATTGAAAATATTGTAGCTAAAATAGCACGAATACCCGCTAAAAGTGTTTCAACTTCAGATAAAGACACCATGAAAAACCTCGAACGTAATCTAAAGATGGTCGTGTTTGGACAAGATCAGGCAATTGAAATGCTAGCAACTGCTATAAAAATGACACGTTCGGGCCTTGGCAATATGCAACAACCAATCGGTGCATTTCTTTTTGCCGGACCAACAGGTGTTGGTAAAACAGAAGTTACAAGACAACTTGCCCTTTTCATGGGAATAGAGTTAATTCGTTTTGATATGTCGGAATATATGGAACGCCATACAGTCTCAAGACTCATTGGTGCACCTCCAGGGTATGTTGGATTCGATCAAGGAGGGTTATTGACTGATGCAATTAACAAGCAGCCCCATTCTGTGCTTTTGCTTGACGAAATAGAAAAAGCGCACCCCGATGTTTTTAACCTGATGTTGCAAGTCATGGACCACGGGACCCTTACTGATAGCAATGGTCGTAAAATAGATTTTCGAAATGTCATTATCGTTATGACAACAAACGCTGGGGCTGATCGAATTAGTAGGGCTTCAGTTGGATTTACTTCACAAGATCATACGGGTGATGCAATAGAAGCTGTTAAGCAGATGTTTAGTCCGGAATTCCGTAACCGTCTGGATGCTATCATTCAATTTAATTCGCTTGATATGGAGACAGTGAATAACGTGGTGGATAAATTTATTGTTGAACTGGAAGCACAACTGGATGAAAAGAAAGTAGGCATTGATGTCGATGGATCTGCACGCAAATGGTTTGCTGAAAAAGGTTATGACAAGATAATGGGGGCACGCCCCATGGCTCGCCTGATACAAGAGAAAATCAAAAAACCGCTAGCTGAAGAATTATTATTTGGGAAGCTGGTGCATGGTGGCCATGTAATTGTCAGTGAGGAAAAAAATGATATAAAAGTCGATATTCTGGAAAAAGAAACTGAAAAAATGGCTTGAACATTTTATATCATTTTATAACCCATAAATTTCGATTCGATTTCTACCTGTTTACTTTTCCTTATAGAGAGCCTTGTCAGCCGCTTCTATAAACTCTTTGCTTGAAAAAGTTTTAGTCGGCTTCACATTCATAACATGCTTAATATTACTATGACTATATATAACCTGACTTAGCATGTATTTTTTATTAATACCTTTGAATTACGTTGGTAGTTATAGAGTTCTTTCTTTGATACTGGCAAATCATCAATGTCTGCTTCATTAAATCCTTGTTCTAAAAACCAATGCGTTGTCTGTGTGGTTAATACAAATATTTTCTTAACACCTTTGCTCACTGCTTCTTTTTCTATCGTAGAATAAAGCGTTTTCCCTTTGGCGGCTTTTTGATAGTCTGCATCCACTGCAAGGCAGGCCAATTCCGCTATATCTCCATTATCATAAATATGTAATGCTGCACAGGCTATGACCGTGTTATCTCGCATCAGAATATAGTAATCGCTGATACCCATCTCTAATTTTTCCCGCGACCGCCGGACAAGCGTCCCCTGCTCTTCTAATGGTTGAATTAATTCAAGAATACCACCGACTTCATCAATGGTCGCTGGCCGAATAACATCGAACGGGGTAGCACTTAATAAAGTACCAACTCCATCACGACTGAACAGTTCTTGTAATAGTCCACCATCTTGGTTCTGATCAATAAAATGGATCCTTCCCACACCTTGCTCGCAGGCTTTTAAACCATTTTGAAGTTGTTTGTGTGGTGACTCATCTAATTTGGATGCCTTTGCTAAAATTTTCTTGGCTTCAAGCTGTGTGATCTGATGCAATGATTCACCATTTTCATCTCTTAGTCCTTCACCATGCACAAGGTAAAGTAACTTATCTGCTTGTAAATCAATCGCAACATCTGTAGCCACCTCAACTGAACTCAGGTTAAACACTTCACCCGTTGGTGAATATCCAAGTGGCGGCACCAATACAATTTCATCATTATCTAGTTTGTTATTGATGGATTCTGTATCAATACGACGTACTGCACCCGTATATTGCAGATCAATACCTTCCAGAATACCAAATGGTTTGGCGGTCACAAAATTACCTGACGTGACCTTAATACTCGCATCTGCCATAGGAGAGTTAGGCAACCCCATAGATAATAGTGCTTCGATATTTACCCGCACTGATCCAATAGCTTCTTTTACACTGGGCAGCATAGCTGCATCCGTGACACGTAAATTGCCCACTAATTTTGTTTTTAAATTACGCTCTTTTAGCAAAGATTCAATTTGTGGTCGTGCTCCGTAAACAATAGCCAACCGTATACCGAGACTGTTTAATAAGGCAATATCATGAAGAAAGTGTGGAAAGCATTCACTCTGTACTAACTCCCCGCCAAAATGCAAAACAAATGTTTTACCGCGGTGAGCATGAATATAGGGTGCAGCAGATCGAAACCAGTGAATAAAATCTGAACTACTAGTTGACATGACTTTTCCCTTCAATACAAAAATGCCCAATCATTTGACTTAAGATATCCAACATCGGCGTGAATCTTTCCATTGCAATATATTCATTAGCTTGGTGTGCCTGGTCAATATCACCCGGACCCAATATGACCGTATCCATACCCATTGAGTTCAAATAGGGGCCTTCTGTCCCAAAGGCAACCGTACTAGAGGAGTGCCCAGAGAGTTTTTCTGCTAATTTGATAATGTCTGAATTGATATCTGTCTTCATACTAGGGACACCGCCAAAGATCGGATTAAAATCAACAAGTAGTCCTGAACCTGCTATCGCCTGGTTCGCGCGGAGACGTAAATCTGATCGTACTTGTTCGATATCCATACCGGGTAACAAACGTAAATCCAGACTTAATTCACATTCAGCACATATTCGATTTGGGTTATCACCCCCATGAATGCTGCCAAAATTAAGTGTAGGAACAGGTACTTTAAATTCATTGTTTTGATGCATCTCCTGTAATTCACTACGCCACTCCATTAATGCATTAATGACAGCATGCATACCTTCCAATGCACTGTTACCCAATGCCGGATCGCTGGCATGTCCCGCTTGACCCGATAGCTTGATGATCTCCAAAAGAATTCCTTTATGCATATATATGGGAATTAATCCAGTTGGTTCGCCAATTAATGCGTGACGACCTAAAGTTTTACCGGACTCTGATAATACACGCGCACCTGCCATCGTACTTTCTTCATCTGCCGTGGCGAGAATAATTAAAGGTTGCTTAAATTCTTTTACATCCAATTGCTGAATGGTGTCGATTATCAAAGGAAAGAAACACTTCATATCGGCCGCACCCAGACCGTAGAGCTTGTTTTCTTTCTCTGTTAATACAAATGGATCTTGTTGCCAGGAATTTCCATTAAATGGAACGGTGTCTGTATGTCCTGATAAGACTAAACCGCCCTTACCTGTCCCTCGATATGCAATCAAGTTTAGTTTTTCAGGTTTGTCCGAAACTGGCATCAATTCAACTTTGAAATCCAGATCTTGTAACCAGTTGGCGAGCAACTCTACAACTCCTTTATTACTCTGATCCAAAAGTGGGTCAATGCTGCTTACTGAAGGCATAGCTATCAGCTGGGAAAAACCATCAATAAATTTAGGTATAGAGTTCGTCATTTTTAATATTATTAATTTTAAATACCGTTTAAACTGACAAGGTAGCAGATCTCTTGTATTCTATCGCACCTTTTTAAGTCATGACTAAATTCATTGGATATACATAGATAGATGGCTAAGCAATTAAATCGATATAGTTCGCGTGTTACCCAACCAAAATCGCAGGGTGCATCTCAAGCCATGCTATATGGCACGGGTATGACGCATGAGGATATGAACAAACCCGAGATTGGAATTGCCAGCGTATGGTATGAAGGCAATACATGCAATATGCATCTGCTCGATCTTGCACAAAAGGTAAAAGAAGGTGTCGAGGCAGCAGGCATGGTGGGCATGCGTTTTAATACAATTGGTGTGAGTGATGGTATTTCCATGGGGACAGAAGGCATGAGTTATTCATTGCAATCCCGTGATCTGATCGCAGACTCTATTGAAACAGTGATGTGTGCTCAATGGTATGACGCAAATATTTCTATTCCCGGTTGTGACAAAAATATGCCAGGTTGCATTATGGCGATGGGGCGTTTGGATCGTCCTGCATTAATGATCTATGGCGGCACCATAAAACCAGGATTCAGAAATGATCAAAAGCTGGACATTATTTCTGCCTTTCAAAGTTATGGTGAATTTATTGCTGGCAGTATTGATGACGAAACTCGACAAGAAATAGTCAGTAAATCCTGTCCTGGTCCTGGTGCGTGCGGTGGCATGTATACAGCCAATACAATGGCCTCAGCCATCGAAGCAATGGGAATGAGCTTGCCCTACAGTTCATCCACGCCTGCTGTTGATTCAGGCAAATTAGACGAATGCTATAAGGCAGGTCAAGCCATTAATTATTTATTAGAAAAAGACATCAAACCCAGAGACATCATGACACGTGAAGCATTTGAAAATGCCATGGTATTAATAACTATTCTCGGTGGTTCAACCAATGCTGTTTTACATTTAATTGCGATGGCACGATCTGTTGATGTCAAACTATCAATTGATGATTTTAAATCAGTCAGTGATCGGACACCTTATCTCGCCGATTTAAAACCGAGCGGTCAGTATGTCATGGAAGATTTGCATAATATAGGGGGTATTCCTGCCGTAATGAAATTCCTTGTGGAAAATGATCTGATTAATGGTGATTGTCTGACAGTAACCGGTAAAACAATTAAAGAAAATCTTACAGATCTGCCGGGCTTAGATGATAAACAAGAAATAATTTATCCATTAACCAAACCAATTAAATCATCAGGTCATATTCGAATCCTGAAAGGTAATCTCGCACCCGGTGGTGCAGTTGCAAAGATCACCGGTAAAGAAGGTGAAACGTTCTCCGGTCCGGCCAAGGTTTATGATTCGGAAGAAGATATGCTTGAAGCATTAGAGGAAAATGCCATCAATAAAGGTGATGTTGTCGTTATCCGTTATGAGGGACCCAAGGGTGGGCCAGGCATGCCAGAGATGTTAACCCCCACCTCTGCCATCATGGGGGCGGGTTTAGGTGCTGATGTTGCCATGATTACCGATGGTCGTTTCTCAGGGGGTTCACATGGTTTTATCGTTGGGCATGTCGTACCCGAAGCACAAGAAGGTGGACCGATTGCGCTGATAAAATCAGGTGACACGATCACAGTGGATGCGATCAAAAATACCATCAACGTAGAACTCAGTGACGAAGAACTGGAACAGCGACGTAGCGCCTGGAAAATGCCACCTTACAAGGCAGATCGCGGCACACTTTATAAATACATTAAAAATGTAAAATCTGCATCAGAAGGTTGTGTTACCGATGAATAAAAAAATATCAACCCATCGTTTTTTTATACTTCTTATAATAGTTTATTACCCGCCTTACATATGTTTGCGTTTCTTTATAAGGCGGAACCTTATAGCCATATTTTTTAACTGCTCCTTCGCCCGCATTATATGCTGCCAATGCGAGTCTTAGATCATTCTTGAACATGATTAACAAATCACGTAAATAACGCGAACCCCCATGAATATTTTCATATGGATTCATTCTGTTTTTTACACCGTAACGTTTTGCCGTGCCTGGCATAAGTTGCATCAGACCAACTGCCCCTGCTCTTGAAATTGCGTTTGGATTATAAGCAGATTCCGCCGTAATAACGGCATGCACAAGTGATTTAGGCAGTCTATAGCGCCTTGCAATAGCATCTACAGTTGGCGAAAACTTTTTCATATTTTTTGCAAACATGGCTTGGCTTTGCTTTGTACGCTTCTGCTCTACCCAGCCTTTCCATGTTTTTACCAGGCGTTTATATTGTGAATTTTTCGGCGTGTCAGTGAGGATGACCCGACCATGTTTGTCTGTATATTTATATATATCGGCATGAGCATATGATACCCACAACAACATGCTAAAAAAAACAAGGAAGGGAATAAGGGGATAATCAGATCGTTGTCTCATATCATGTAGGCAACTAATTATTTTCATATAGATTCTATGACAGTCCAATAACTTTATAACAAATATACAATTAATTGAAGTATTAATAACGCAAAAATGCCTGCAATCACGTCATCTATCATGATACCAAAACCACCACCCACCCTTTTATCAATTAAATATATAGGCCAAGGCTTCCAGATATCAAACAATCTAAATAATACAAATCCTGCCAGAAGCCATTGCCAGCCTGAAGGTACAAGAATCATTGTTACTAAATAACCAACAATTTCATCCCAGACTATCGCTGGATGATCATGCACACCTAAATCCTTTGCCGTTTTTCCACATAACCATATTCCTATCAAAAATAGCACCAGAACTATACCCACATATATTGGCCAAAAAAGAGTCTGTAACGGTATATATAATAGAACGCCCACTAGAGTCCCTGCCGTGCCTGGTAATTTAGGCACGCAGCCGAACCCGCATCCCAGTGCCAAAAAGTGAACAGGATGTTTCAAAGTCGATAGTGATATGTGTTGATCAACCATATACGACATATTATATCTTGAAAAAGAAACTGCGAACTTCTTTCTATATTATTTTATTAATTAATTTATTAATCAGCTGTAACGATATAGAATCGAATATATAAATTAATAATTTATACTAAAGATATAGATTGTCAAAAGACGATAAATACTAATGAAATTAATAAAATATATTACCTGCTTATCTATATTATTTGTTACTTCTCTCAATGCAGCTGACATCAACAGTCTGCTGGATCACGCCATTGCAGGTGATCACCGAGAATCCAGCAACACTGCACGTGATATTTTTCGGCATCCAAAAGAAACGTTATTATTTTTCGGTTTGCAGCCTGATATGCAGGTTCTGGAAATTCTGCCTGGGCGTGGTTGGTATACTGAAATTTTAGCGCCAGTACTTGCAGAAGAAGGAGAATTAACTGTCGCCAGTTTTGGAGCAGACCATCCCACAAAATATCTTGCCAATATTCACAAGGAATATATTAAAACCCTGGATGCCAATCCGGAAATATATGGAAAGATCAAAAGGACTCTATTTAAAACGGATACTTATTTAGCAGAAATACCTGATAACTCATTCGATATGGTGGTTACCTTTCGTAATACACATAATTGGATCCGCTATGGTGGTATTGAGCATATATATGCTGCATTTTATCGGGTATTAAAACCCGGCGGTACATTGGGCGTAGTTCAACATCGTGCAAATAAAGGGGCAGATGCCAAACAAACAGCTGAAAACGGCTACGTACCAGAAACTACAATCATAAAACTTGCGGAAGGCTTTGGTTTCGAATTAGTCGAAAAATCTGAAATCAATGCCAATCCTAAAGATACAAAAGATCATCTCAAAGGAGTGTGGACACTACCACCGACTTACCGGCTGGGAGATGAAAATAAAGAAAAATATAAAACAATTGGTGAAAGTGATCGTATGACACTCAGGTTCATTAAACTGCCTTAGGAAATAAACTTGGGATCAGCAAAAATTTTTCTCTTACTCGGCAGTGCCAATGCATTAATTGCAGTGCTTCTCGGTGCATTTGGTGCACATGGTCTTAAATCAAAGCTGACTGGTGAAATGATGGCAATTTTCCAGACGGGCGTACAATACCATTTTTATCACTCCCTGGGCCTTATCGCTGTCGGCCTGATTATTAGCCATTTTGCCGATACAAATTTATTTAAATGGTCTGGCTGGCTAATGTTTACCGGGATTCTTCTATTTTCAGGTAGTTTATATATCTTAAGTATTAGCAATATACGTTGGCTCGGTGCAATTACACCATTTGGAGGCACTTCATTTATAATTGCCTGGCTTTTGCTCATTATCGGTATTATCAAAACATAGATGCTAAAACTGTTAAATATGAAATATATTGTTTGCTTTATTATCTTTATTTCATTCAATCTTTATGCTGATGTTGCTAAGCAGGATATAGACAAGATTTGCTTGAAGCATGCAGTTTCTGTCGTTGACCAATTAAACTCGGAAATACTCCCTAAATTAGAAAAAGATCAATTAAATAATATTCTGCGTATTACGACTGAGAATTGTAAAAAATATTTTAATAATGATGATGATGGAAAAGCAGTTGTTAGTGCAAATAATGATGACGAAGATTCAGAGGACTGGTTTACTGAAAAAATACTTAAAGGTGATACATCCAGAAAAGAGGGTAATAAGAGACTTGATAGGATGCGACACAAATAAACCTGCTAAATCCATATCCATAGGTAAAATATTAAACCTAGCAATAATAACCAAATAGAAATAATAAGCATCCCGCCAAAATAAATAATATTTTTACCATACACACTTTTCCGTTCTTTTACATTCAACTCATTATATATTTCACAAGGTATTAACCGAACAACAAGAGATATTGCTATAGGCACAAGGATAGCTTCGTCTAGCAACCCAAGAATAGGGATAAAATCCGGAATTAAATCTATGGGGCTAACAACATAAGCAACAATTAATAGTGATAGAATTTTTACATGCCATTTTATCCTTGGGTCTCTTATCCCGCTATATAGGACATACACTTTCGCCATCAAAGTTGTCCTTTTTTCTACTCTCAAGTCAGGAAAACGCATGCTGTTTTTCTATTGTATGGAATTAATAGATGTATGAATTAAATAAACCTGTCTATTATATACATACCTGTCTTTTAGGTCTGTTGAATACAGAGTGGAAAAATGGTTAAAGAAAATAAAAACTTTGCTGAAAAACTTCGCAATGGAGAATTACTTATCGGTACACTATTAAGTCTACCTTCACCCGAGATAGCTGAAATGTTAGCTGGAACGGGATTCGACTGGCTGTTTATTGATGCGGAACATGGGGCATTTAATCCACAACAAACTCAGTCCATGTTGCAAGCTGCCAACCCCTGCCCTTGTGTTATTCGTGTTCCATCAAGTGATGAAATCTGGATCAAGAAAGCATCAGATATTGGTGCGGATGGTATTATTGTCCCACAAGTGAACACTGCTAAGCAGGCTGAGAAAATTGTCAAATACTGTAAATACTCACCTGAAGGTACTCGTGGCGTGGGCATAGCGCGTGCACATAAATATGGCATTGAATTTGATGATTATATTAAAAATGCAAATCACCAAACTGCAGTCATATTGCAGGCAGAAAGTCAGGACGCGATTGATAATATTGAAGAAATTGTAAAAGTTGAAGGTATTGACGCAATATTGATTGGTCCTTATGACCTGTCAGCCAGTTTGGGTAAGATTGGTGAAGTAACCGATCCAGTCGTGCAGGATGCCATTATCAAGATAGCTAAGACTTGTCAGGATGCAGACATTAAACTTGGTTTTTTTGGTGTAAACGCAGACACCGTTAAACCTTATATTGAAAAAGGATTTACACTAATAACAGTGGGTGTAGATAGTATGTTTATCATTAATTCAGCAAATGAAGCATTGGCGGAAATACGTGGCTAAAAAACGCAGCATGGGATTTGGAACTTTAAATACTATTTTAAATACTGCCCCCTTGATCATTCAGGGAGCAACGAAGCTTATTAAAATAATTAAAGACAGGGAAGATGATAATAACTCAGATGG
>CAZCXC010000295.1:0-12746 GCA_964502505.1 uncultured Enterobacteriaceae bacterium | reverse complement strand
GGTGCAAGAGTAGATGCCGTTTTAGCTAGCGTAGCGACTGATTTCTCAGTACACATGATAACGGATGAACGTTTTTGGAAATCATACCCACCCAGTGGCGATGAAAATCGTGCTGTACGCCCTGTAGGTAAAACATGATTTGGCCCGGCACAATAATCACCAAGCACTTCTGCTGCATAGCGACCCATAAAAATCGCACCGGCATGACGAATTTGAGGCAACAACTTTTCTGGTTCTGATACAGAAAGCTCAAGATGCTCAGGGGCAATCTGATTGACAAGTTGAATTGCCTTATCAATAGTCGAAACATGAATTAATGCGCCGTTACTTTCTAACGACTTTTGTATAATTTCCGCTCGTTCCATTTCTGGTAACAAACGTTGTATGCTTTGAAAAACAGCATCAAGAAAATCAGTATCAAGACTAATCAACATAGAACAAGCAGCTTCATCATGCTCCGCCTGGGCAAATAGATCCATAGCCACCCAATCTGGATTACTTTTCCCATCGCTCACTACTAACACTTCAGACGGACCAGCGATCATATCAATGCCAACATCACCAAACACCATGCGTTTAGCCATAGCAACATAACGATTCCCCGGACCCACAATTTTATCGACCTTAGGTATTGTTGTCGTCCCATAGGCTAAAGCGGCAATTGCTTGTGCACCACCAATGGTAAAAACTCTATCGACACCTGCAATACATGCAGCGGCCATTACCAAAGGGTTGATATCATCATTTGGTGTTGGAACCACCATAATGACTTCATCTACTCCAGCTACCTTTGCTGGAATAGTATTCATCAACACGGACGAGGGATAAGCGGCCTTACCACCTGGAACATAGACACCTACTCTCTCCAGTGGTGTTATCTGTTGCCCCAGAGTGTTACCGTCCTTGTCTGTATATTGCCAGGAATCTTGTTTTTGCCGCTCATGATATTCACGTATACGTTCTACTGAAATTTCTAATGCTTGATGTAAATCTTTATTTATCCCATTAAGTGCTTCTTCTAAACTGACAGCAGATATTTCTATATCAGTTATACAAATTTCGCGTTGATCAAACTTATTTGTGTATTCCACCAATGCAGTATCGCCTCGACTACGTACATCATTAAGAATTGATTGTACCGTTGCGATCAAATCAGGATCTGGCTTACTACTTCGATCAAGCAATGCTTGCAATTGCTTATCAAAATCAACCTGCGTATCAGTTAAACGATGTATATTCACAACCTTTCAGAAACCTGTGCCAATTTTTTTAATATTGGTTTGATAACTTCATGTTTTATTTTCATCGATGCTTTATTAACTATGACACGTGAACTGATATCAGTAATCGTTTCAATTGGAACAAGGCCATTAGCTTCTAGTGTGCTCCCTGTATCAACCAAATCAACAATCTGATCGGCCAATTCTAAAACCGGAGCTAATTCCATCGAACCATATAATTTAATTATCTCAACCTGCTTTCCCTGATTTGCAAAATAGTTGCGTGTTGTATTCACATATTTTGTGGCCACTCTAGCTTGGCCACTGATTATTTTTTTCTTTTTAGGAGCAGCTAACACCATCTTGCAACGCGCAATGTTTAAATCCAGTGGTTCATACAGTCCATTTCCAACATATTCCATTAACACATCTTTACCAACAATGCCTAAATCTGCCGCGCCATACTCAACATAGGTTGGCACATCAGTAGCACGCACAATAATAATTCTTATATTGTCCTGGTTCGTATCCAGAATAAGTTTCCGCGTGACTTCAGGATTTGCTGTTAATTTAATATCCAGCTTCTGCAATAACGGTATAGCCTCATTAAAAATACGGCCCTTGGATACAGCAATTGTAATTTGTTCTGACATATTCATGTTTCCGCAGCGCAGCTGCACACCTATGATTTGAAATTCAGTTTGGTACTCTTTTAATCCGTGCCCCTAATTGAGCAAGTTTTTCCTCAATAGTTTCATACCCTCTATCGATATGATAGATGCGGTCTACTTCGGTTTCTCCTTCGGCAACAAGTCCTGCGAGTACAAGACTAGCGGATGCTCGCAGATCAGTAGCCATCACCGGCGCACTTGTTAATTTGTTGACACCACTGCTAATTGTAGTATTACCCTCTAACCGCAAATTGGCACCCATACGCTGTAATTCCTGGACATGCATAAAACGATTCTCGAATACAGATTCAGTAATCGTTCCTGTGCCAGTTGCAATGCAATTCATCGCGGTAAATTGCGCCTGCATATCGGTTGGAAACCCGGGGAAAGGTGAGGTATAAATATCCACTGCTCTCGGTCGATTACCACCCATATCCAGGCTGATTGAATTTTCATCCCCTTCTATTTCAGCACCTGCCTCCATTAATTTTGCCAACACCGCATCTAATAATTGTGGACGAGTATTTTTTAATTTTATTTTGCCACCTGTCATGGCTGCTGCCACCAGATAAGTCCCTGTCTCTATCCTGTCCGGTAATATATTATAATTTGTGCCTGACAATGATTTAACACCTTCAATCTCTACACGGTCAGTCCCTGCACCATGAATTTTTGCCCCCATGCTGATCAAACAATTTGCCAAATCTACAACTTCCGGTTCTCTTGCAGCATTTTCAAGAACAGTTGTCCCTTCAGCGAGTGTTGCTGCCATCATTAAGTTCTCAGTCCCTGTAACTGTCACCATATCCAAACTAAAGTGTATGCCTTTCAAGCGTTTTGCATGCGCACGTATATAGCCACCTTCTACTTCTATCTCAGCACCCATAGCACTCAGGCCCTTTAAATGTAGATTGACTGGTCGTGAACCAATTGCACATCCTCCTGGCAAGGAAACATCTGCTTTGCCGTAATGGGCAAGCAATGGTCCCAATACCATAATAGACGAGCGCATGGTTTTGGCTAACTCATAAGGTGCAAAAAAATCTTTTATATTGCTACTATCAATTTCAATATTCATGCGTTCATCAACAGTCAACTTTGAACCCATACGCCCTAACAATTCCATTGTTGTTGTGATGTCATGTAAATGCGGTACATTACCCACCTTCACTGGACCATCAGCTAACAGAGTCGCCGCAAGAATGGGTAATGCCGCATTCTTGGCGCCTGAAATATTAATTTCACCCTTTAAAGGTAAACCACCATTAATAAGTAATTTATCCATTCATAAAAACAGTTATTTTATAAATTAAAGCCCCTGTAACCCTTTTTGCTTATCCCATTCATCTTGTGTATAGGATTTAATTGATAATGCATGAATATCGGCTCCCACTTTATCACCTAAAGTCTTATACACCATCTGGTGCTGTTGGATCATGGTTTTTCCTTTAAAAAGATCACTGATTACAATAGCCTGGAAATGTGTACCATCCCCCTCCATCAAAACATAAGAATCAGGAATACCTTCTTCTATCATTTCTTTAATCTCGTTTGTTTGCATATCAGCCCCTACATCTACTTCTGGTAAAGATGATTAATTAATTTTACGTTGATTATAAATTTTTTAGGAATTATCGAATATTTTAAATATTAAATACTGTGTGTATATCAGCCATGCTGTTGCAAAATAACAAACATAGTGCCTTGCATTTGTAAAACGGGAATGAATCGTACCGTAGTCATGGCGGGTATGGCACATCGTACCAGTATCGCAACGAGTAATCATTCAATTTAATGGATAGGAAACTCCGGACCAGATTTTGGTCCGGTTATCGGTACAAAAAAATGCTAATGTGAAGCGACGCTGGTTAAATTCAAGTTACGTTCATGTAATTTTCTTATAAGAGAATCTATACCATTTTTTCGTATTTCAGCAGCAAACGAGCCTCGATAAGTCGACACAAGACTGATCCCATCAATAACAAGATCAACAACTTTCCACTCACCGCCACTGGTATGCATTCTATAGTCAATAGGTATCGAATTCCCACCAGACTGCTTTACCTGGGTTTTTACAGTCACAATATTTGAATCCGGGTTAGTTTCTACAGGCTTATATATAATTTTCTCATCTGAATATTCTAATAACGCCTTGGCATAGGTGCGCACCAATAACGTTCGAAACTCATTAACGAATTGTTCCCGTTGCCCCTCTGACGCTGAACGCCAACTAGTTTTCCCAAGCACCCATTTCGACATGCTGAGAAAATCAAAATGCGGAATTACAAGTTCATTTACTAGCGAATAAAGCTTATTAGGATTCGCATCGATATCTGCACGCTCAGCAACCAGTCTTGCTACAACCTGATCTGCTGTTGTCATCACAACCTCCTGAGCAGATTGTGCTTTGGCTTGCGCAATATTAAACGTAGCCATAAAGACAATACCCATTACGATTGGCATTATTTTTCTCATTGTATTTTCCCTACAGTAATTCAAATGTATTTGACCCAAAACTATTCAATTATGTATATATTTAGCGACACTTTGCCGCTTACCCATGTTGTATGCTCTATCTCCAACACCTGGACGAAAGCACACATTGTAATTTGATCGCCCGCATAGAGAAAGGTTTCCTTGAAATTTTTATTATCTTGAACAAAGTCGCATATATAATTGATATTAATTAAAAAATACAGTCCATCCTGTTTGGTACCAATGAATATTACCAAATAATAATTTTAGTAATTTTCAGATTCCAATCTCAGCAATCAGCGAAATCAGGCTGATAGCTTATTCCACACGGTCAAATTAACTCTATATATTGACAGCAATAAAAATGCCAATATTATTGAAAACACTGGCTTAGAAAGGTTTCCATATCAGTATTAGCTTAGGCAGTAGGGTCAAAGCAGCCAACAGGGCAATCAGCATCGCAAGCGCAGTCAAGATACCAAAATAAATAGTAGGGATAAAATTAGACATAATAAGGATAGAAAAGCCGATGATAATGGTGGTTGCCGTATAAAACACGGCTTTGCCTATATTGGCATGACAATAATATAAGGTTTTTATGTAATCACCCCGTTGTGCAAATTCTTCCCGGAAACGATAGATATAGTGAATGCTGTTATCTACAGCAATACCGATTGTTATCGCGGCAATTGTTATGGTCATCATATCCAGTGGGATGCCCAGCAGGCCCATAAGCCCCAGGATAATAGCAGCTGCCAGTAAATTTGGAATAATACCAATAATGGCAAGTGAAAATGAACGAAATAAAATCACCAACATCAGAAAAATACCGGCCATCACGACACCCAACGTCAAGATCTGGGATCTAAATAGACTTTGTAACATATTGTTATACAGCACGAGTAGCCCAGTTATCTGGACCTTGTCTTCGGATAACCCTAATTTATTAATCAAATCATGTTGCAATTGCTTGAGAAATTCATTGCGGCGTAAATCTTCAAGCGAATCTTCAATTCTTACGTTAATACGTGCTTCATTATTTTCAATTGATATGTATGGATCGATCATGCTTGTCTTTAAATCTTGCGGCATCCGTTTATAGACAATTGCCAACTCGAAAGCATCAAATGTTCCCTTGTTAATCTCTTCCCCCACTCTGATAATTGAAGCCAAAGACAATACTTTCCCCACAGCATGCAAACTATCAAGATGGTCATGTACCTCCTTCACCACATCAACTTTGTCTGGAGTAAACCAATAATCTGCTGTGTTCTCCTTAGCACCACCCCCAAATAACAGATCAAAATCATCAAATTCTTCATCTTCTTCATCTTCTTCATCATCATTAGTGACCTTTACATCTTCATCAAATCTAATCAATATATCGAGTGGTGTCGTCCCTCCAAGTTTCTGGTCAATGAGTTTTAAGCCCTGGTATATCTCAGTATCATCACTGAAATAATCAATAAAACTATTTTCAACTTCCAGTTTTGTTATCCCGACTGTGCTTATAATTGCTAACATTAAAGCAACAGCCAGAACTTTATTACCATGTTTTTCCGTTATACCTGCAAGTACCGATGTGAACTGGTACTGATTACCTGTAGATACAACCGGGTCAAACTTGCCCAATAACATTAATATTGCAGGAAATAAAAAAAATGTAGTAAGAAAAGTGACTACAAGTCCGATAGTCATCATCCAACCAAAATCTATCACGGGTTTGATATCACTTACGACAAGCGATCCAAATGCCATAATGGTGGTCAAGGCAGTATATAGACATGGCCAGACCATTTTTCTTGTCATTTTAAATACCAGATCCTGATGCGACATTTCCGAAAAATCTTGTCTAAGTTGTCTGCAACGAACTATCAAATGTACATTCATCGACATCGTTATAATCAACATCAGAGAAATAAAATTTGATGAAATTACGGTCACTCGCCAACCAACAAAACCTAGTAACCCAATCATGAGTAATCCCGCATAGATACAGCTGATTAATGGTAATAACACCCAGCGCTTCTGGCGGAATATAATGCTCAACATCAAAATCAGAAAAATAAGGACACCAAAACCGAATACGACCAAATCATTTCTTATAAAAGTGATCATATCGTCTGCGATCATGGGTACTCCTCCAAGATGGAGCACCCCGAACTGTTTGTATTTATCCATGATTGACCGAATCCTTTCGATTGTTTCATGATTTAGCTTGTCCTGTTTGGTTTTAACCGCATCGTATTTATCTAAAACGTTATTCAATTCTTCCACTTCTTGACTTGTCAACGTCCCTTTTTGTTTTTTTATAGAGAGTGTATTTTTTTGTTTCTGTAATTCCCTGTATTCCAGATTGTCTTTTAGATTGACTTGTAATGCCGTCGTTTGACCATCTTTACTAATAATCAATTGGCTAAAAATCGGACTGGTGGTCAAATCCTGCCTGGCCCGTTCTATATTTACATCTTCACTTTCCAGTGTTCGATAATTTTTGGCTATATCAGACAAGCTCCCGTCAAATTGTTTAAGCAACGGCACATCGATAATTGAAATAACGGAATCAACCAGCTCGAGCTGGGCTATTTCATCCCTTATATTTTTTATATGCTGTATAGACTCTGGTAAAAATAATTCATTGATTGGAGTAAAAGTAACAAATAAAAATTCTTTTGTATGATATCGTTCAATAAGATCGCGATATATTTTTAGATCTTTATCATCTTCAAGTAACAATGAATCTGCCGAAGCATCCAGCTTAAAATCTTTGGCATGTAGTGTGAAAAATATTAGAATACAGGCCATTACCGTCAATACAAATAAAGGAAAAGCTAAAATATACTTGTTATAAATGGATGCGATAGAATTTTTCATTTTTTTATTATTGCGTAATCCAATTTTTGATTCTCTGAAACTCAATCATTAATGTCAAAAATTATTATTTATATTTGACTAATATATATTAGTTGCATCAGCAATCAGGAAGTGAAAGTTTACCTGAAATAATCTTTTGTATTGTGAATTTATAGAGCTCATGTTCTATAGCAAGCACTCTGGCCGCCAATGACTCAGGCGTATCATTTGGTTCGACAGATATTTTATGTTGCGCAAGTATCTGTCCTTGATCGTATTCATCATTCACAAGATGTATTGTTACACCTGTTTCTTTTTCCCCTGAAGCCATCACTGCTTCATGCACCTTAATTCCATACATACCTTTACCCCCGAATTTGGGTAGCAATGAGGGATGTATATTTATTATTCTATTTTTAAATGTTTCCAGTAAATGTGGGCCAATCTTTTTCATATAGCCGGCCAGTGCTACTAATGTGACATCGTGCTGTAATAATGTTTCTGTAATGGCAACATCACAATTAGTATGTGTTTGTTGGCTTAAATGGTAATTAGGAATATTCTCATTCTTTGCATATTCCAAAACGCCAGACATTGCATTAGTGCTAATGATGACAGCAGGACTTGCATCAATACAACCATTGCGACATGCATCAACTATGGTTCGAACATTACTACCACGACCCGAGGCCAGAAAACCAATATTGGTAAGGATAATATCTTTCAATGTAATTTCACCCTGAATCCAAGCTGCTCATAAATATTTGCAAATCCTTTTGTTGTTTCACTTAAATGAATGACTGTGGCTGGAAATTCGCGCCGAACAGGATAATTTTTTCTAAGTGCATCAAAATAATTTGCACGTTCTTGTATGCTAATCTCGCGTAGTCTCCTTAATGATGCAGCATCGCTTCTTGGATCATAGTGACTAAGCACCGCAAAATGAGTAGCATTATACATGTCTAGGTTTTCAGTTATCCGTATTTCAAGTGGTTCGATTGGAAAAATATCAGTTGGTATTGTCCATTCCAGCTTTTTATTGAAAAAATTATGAATCTTCTGTGCAATGATATATGTTGCCTGCAACTTACCATCAATACTGTAACCAGCAATATGGGGGGTACCAATCGCAACGTGAGAAAGTAATTCAACATCGATTTCCGGTTCATCAGCCCAGACATCCAATACCACTAAACATTCAGGATTTTTTTTAATATGATTTTTTAATGCTGTTTGATCTATGACACCGCCTCGGGATGTATTAATCAATACACAATCCTGTTTTATCTGTGTTAAAAAGTTTTCATCAATAAGACACCTCGTGGGAAATTGCCCATCATCGATCAAAGGTACATGCAAGGTGATGATATCAGCTGCTAAAACTTCGGCTATGTCACTATATAGATTACCGCCTGTTTTTTCTTTCAGCGGGGGATCATTTACGACACAACTAACTTCCATAATTTCTAAAAATTTTAGAACTCGAGAACCCACTTCTCCACAGCCAATAATGCCAACTGTCTTATCAGTTAATCTAAAACCTTTCTGCTCAGCAAGAACAAGTAAACTGCTTAATACATATTCTGCTACGGATCGCGCATTACAGCCGGGCGCATAAGTATAACTAATATTTGACTGCTTTAGATAATCGATATCAATATGATCTGTTCCGCTAGTTGCGGTTGCTACAAACTTGATCGGACTATCCTGCAATAGCTCATTACCAACCTGGGTAACAGAGCGGACTAAAAGGATATCAGCATCTTGTACCAAGTCAGTGTCGATCTCGCGACCATTGACTAATATAACATCACCAATATTTGAAAAGGCCTGCTGAACATAAGAGATCTGTTGGTCGGCAATAATTTTCATTTGCCTGGATAAAGATATTTAAAAGTCTATTATCAATTAATTGTATAAAAGATAAATAAACAATATATAGATTTAAGGACGACTTTCTAATTCAGCGCCTTCTTTTTCAACCGGCATCAAATCCTGTTTGCTAATTCCTAATGCTAATGTCACCGGACTAGCAACAAAAATGGATGAGTAGGTACCAATCAATACACCTACGATCAATGCGATAGAAAAACTATGAATGATTTCACCACCAAAGATAAACAATGCCACTAGTACTAACAATGTCGTAAATGAAGTCATTAAGGTACGTCTCAATGTTTGATTTAATGACGAATTCACCACCTCGACCGAGGTTTTATTGCGCATCTTACGAAAATTTTCACGTATTCGATCAAAAACAACGATCGTATCGTTCAAGGAATAACCGATTACAGCAAGGATAGCGGCGAGGACACTGAGATCAAAATCCAGTTGTGTGACTGCAAAAAAACCCATCGTGATAATGACATCATGAATTAATGCAACAATCGCCCCTACTGAAAATCTCATCTGAAAACGGAGTGCAACATAAATCAATATTCCTAATAAGGCATAAAGCATGGCCAAACCACCATCTTCAGTTAATTCATCTCCGACTTGTGGCCCAACGAATTCGACACGTCGCATCTCTACTGACTGCCCAGTACCTTCTAAAAGATTGAATATCTCTCCACTAATTGCAGCACTGTTTAATCCTTCTTTGGGCGCAACCCGTATTAAGACATCCGAAGCAGAACCAAAATATTGCACTACGGCATCACCAAAGGCAGAGTCTTGTAATGCAGATCGAACTCTATCCAGTTCAACTGCCTCTGCATAGCCAGCCTCAATTAATGTCCCACCAGTAAAATCTATTCCTAAATTGAGTCCTTTCATAAACAAGCACACAATAGAACCAAGCACCAACACAGTAGATACATATAAGGCCAACTTTCGTTGTCCCATAAAATCAAAATCAAATTTTTTATTAATGAATGCCATAACTAAATCGTTAATTTTTCCAGCTTGCGGCGACCATAAATCAAATTAACCAGCGCACGCGATACCATGATCGCAGTAAACATGGAACAAATGATGCCTAAAGATAAGGTCACTGCAAATCCTTTTATCGGTCCTGTGCCAAAACTAAACAATACGATAGCTGCAATGAGTGTTGTTATATTGGCATCGATAATCGTTGAAAATGCTTTTTCATAGCCTGCATGAATACTGGCATGCGGTGAATTTTTATTTCTGACCTCTTCACGAATGCGTTCAAAAATTAATACATTCGCATCTACTGCCATACCGACTGTTAACACAATGCCAGCAATACCAGGTAAGGTAAGGGTAGCCTGCAACAAGGAAAGTAAGGCAACAATAAACACAAGATTCAATGCCAGAGCAATATCTGCCACCAGACCAAAGACCTTATAGTTAAGTGCCATAAAAACAAGTACCAGCACAAAACCAATCATGACCGAATTAAATCCTTGCGCAATATTATCTTGCCCCAGGCTTGGTCCAACGGTACGTTCTTCAATAATTTCGATTGGGGCAGCTAGGGCGCCTGCTCGTAATAACAATGCCAAATTGCGGGCCTCCTGTGTGGAATCAAGGCCAGTAATGTGAAATCGCTTACCTAGTTGTTCCTGAATGGTAGCTGCATTGATAACTTCTGCAATTATTTCTTTCTTTTTGACTATCTCACCATCTACCTCGATAGTCTCGGTCTTGATCTCGATAAAAACGACACCCATTCGCTTACCGACATTATCCCGGGTTCCATGGGCCATCCTCTGCGCACCTTTACCATCTAACGTGATAGTCACATCAGGACCGCCGTTCAATGCATCAATTCCTGAGGCTGCATGGATGATGTGATCGCCGGTCAATATAATTCGTTTCTTTAACAAAATAGGTTGGCCATTGCGTTCCTGATAAAGCTTGGCGCCCACTGGCGGCCTGCCATCCAAGGCATCCTGAATGGAACTTGTATCATCAACCAAACGGAATTCCAGCGTTGCTGTTGCGCCCAGAATTTCTTTTGCGCGCGCTGTATCTTGTACCCCGGGTAATTGCACGACGATTCTTTGATTCCCTTGCTGTTGAATAACAGGCTCGGCAACACCTAGTTCATTTACGCGTTTTCGTAATGTAGTAATATTCTGCTGTAGCGCATTCTTTTTTGTATCCAGCGTTGCAGCTTTAGATAACTTAGCAATTATCTGAAATTCACCTGCTGCTACGTCCGCATCATTTAGTACGAGATCACGGAATTCATTATTGATTAGTTTAATGCCATTTGCTTTTTCATTTGCATCTCGAAACCGAATCAAAATTCCACCCTGTGGTTGCCGACTTATCGTCTTATAACGCACCTTATTTTCACGCAATGTTGATCGAAAATCTGAAACAAAACGCTCTTCTGCTTTCTGAACGGCTGCTACCATGTCCACTTCCATTAGAAAGTGAACGCCTCCTCTTAAATCCAAGCCCAGATACATAGGTTCTGCGTTCAGCTTTCTCAACCAATTTGGCGTAACTGGTGCAAGGTTAAGTGCTACGACATAACCTCGCCCCAGGGAGGCCTTGACGATATCCTGAGCTTTGAGTTGAGTTTCTTCATCAGCAAACCGGATTAAAAGGTTATTCGCTCCTAACTCAGTCGCTATTGATTTTATATTTGCTTCTTCAAGTGCTATCTCTACTTGTAATACAGTAATTTCACTAATTTCGGCACCGCGTGATGAGGAAATCTGCAGCGCAGGATCATCGCCATAAAGATTTGGCATGGCATAAATAACACCTGTTACAATAAGCAGTGCAATTAGTATGTATTTCCAGGATGGGTAACGATTCATAAACTAGACAAATTAAGTTATTGGTTCAATTTTTTCTGGGGGACATCCTAAGTGGTCTTGATCGTGCCTTTGGGCATGGTCGCTGATATAGCATGTTTCTGTACCTTTACTTCAATACCTTTTGCAATTTCAAGAATTATAAAATTATCACCCACTTTATTTATTTTTCCTAACATGCCGCCATTGGTAACCACTTCATCTCCCTTATTCAGAGACTCGACCATCTGCTTATGTTCCTTGGCTTGTTTCATCTGCGGACGTATCAAAAAGAAATAAAAAACCGCAAATATAACAAACAGAGGTAGTAAACCTATGATGCCGCCGCCTTGTGCGGGGACCTCCTGAGGCCACGCATTATTAACAAAAAAATCCAAACTCTCCCCCTAGGCTGAAATCAAAGCGCGATATTATGACACAGACTCAATATTTTGCGCGCGTTTTGCGTAAAAATCCTGAGTGAATGCGTCCAAATCTCCTTGCTGAATGGCCTCACGCAGCCCTCGCATCAGGGTATGGTAATAATGAAGATTATGTATCGTATTTAATCTTGCACCCAGGATCTCATTTGTCTTATCCAGATGATGCAAATAGGCTCTCGTATAATGACTACAGCTATAACATGTACAAATTTCATCGATTGGCAATGAACTGCTGCGATGAATTGAATTTCTGATTCGGATAACGCCGGTCGATGTAAATAAGTGACCATTACGCGCATTACGGGTAGGCAAAACACAATCGAACATATCAATACCCTGACTCACTGCCTCCACAATATCTTCGGG
>CAZCXC010000294.1:0-2856 GCA_964502505.1 uncultured Enterobacteriaceae bacterium | reverse complement strand
CCTCATCCACCCATTTATACATCGTGGCATAACAGTTAATTGCAACAAAATACAATAGAATCAGTCGAATACTAAAACGCAAACTGTATTTGAATAGGCTCATAGGCAATACCTTTATTTAATTTTTCACAGTATATCGGAACAATTGAAGTCATTTTCTCATTTTTGAAACCATATAATAGTGGCACAAATGAAACCTCATCGCTATACTAAGTATTGACATTAATAGCTTGAAAATGTTCACATTTTTAACCACAACCGGAAGATTAATGACATGAAATACATAATCTCCAGCATTACATTGATAATTGCTTGCCTGCTCTCGACCCAGGTATTCGCTGTGAAAATCCTCGAATGTGTTGATGAGGCGGGAAATAGTAGCTTCCAGGATCGTTGCCCACCTGGTACTGAGCCAGTAAGCGAAAAGGTATTTTATACCGGCAACCAAGCAAGCGATAAGGGAAATCCCAATATTAGCATTGCACTTTATACTGTGCCCGCTTGTGATACCTGCGATCTGGTCCGTAATCTTCTCAATAGATATGGTGCTAACGTCACAGAAATAAATATAAAGGATGATGTTAATCTGCAAAGAGAGCTACTGGAAAAAACAGGGTCAGAAGGATCGCTTTCAATCCCCACTGTCATTTTTGGAGATCAGGTTATCGTTGGTTATAAAAAACAAGAATTAATCAAATCACTTGAAGATGCTGGCTTCGAAATCCCCGATGCGGAAACCAAATCAAATACTGCAGAACAAACGGCTGAAAATACTACGGAGCAATAGTAACATTTAATAACTCATGTAAGAGTCTGTTCTTACAAGGGGGAATGTTCGATAGATGCAAGCTCTCTGGGCAGTGAAAAAACAACTTTTTCCTGCTCTCCGGGTGCTTCTTCCGCTGTCTTGGCGCCCCACTCCTTCAATTGATTAATAACCTCTTCTACTAATACCTCAGGGGCAGATGCACCGGCAGTCAGGCCAATGTATTTTTTTCCATCCAGCCATTCTTTTTTTATTTCTGCAGCATTGTCAATCAGGTAAGCAGGCACACCTGCTTTTTGTGACAGCTCCATTAAGCGTGTGGAGTTTGAACTATTGGGTGATCCAACCACAAGAACTAAATCACATTGCTTAGTCAGTTTTTTAACTGCATCCTGTCGGTTCTGGGTGGCATAACAAATATCTTCTTTCTTCGGGCCTACAATATTTGGGAAACGTTGTCTTAATGCATCAATGATTTCTGCCGTATCGTCCATGGATAATGTTGTCTGCGTAACAAAGGCAAGAAAGTCAGGATTCTTCACTTTAATGTTCCGGACATTTTCAACAGATTCGACCAGGTACATCCCACCTTTATTGTCTTTTGCCCGGTATTGTCCCAAAGTACCTTCGACCTCCGGATGGCCTTCATGTCCAATCAAGACACATTCACGTCCTTCTTCCTGATAACGGTCAACTTCCATATGCACCTTGGTTACCAGTGGACAAATAGCATCATAGACGCGTAACTGACGTCGGGCAGCCTCTTCGCGTACATTTTTGGCAACACCATGGGCACTAAAGATAACTGTCGCTTCATCAGGTACTTCATCCAGTTCATCAACAAATACGGCACCTTTATTACGTAATGAATCGACAACGTATTTATTGTGCACAACCTCGTGGCGGACATAGACCGGTGCACCGAACAATTCCAGTGCCCGTTCAACAATTTCGATGGCCCGATCAACACCGGCACAAAAACCGCGTGGATTGGCAAGTACTATCCGCATAAATTCATCTCGTCCTTTCTCATTTGATTGGCATTATATCATTTATATTCACTTGTATATGCCGCAGCTTTAGTCATCTTGTTGTTTATCTTCTTTAAACAGGAAAACATCTATAATCAACATAACTGCGCCCACACTGATGGCAGAATCGGCAATATTAAAGGCCGGCCAGGGGTTAAACAAGCGCCAGGGTAAAAAGCTGATCGAGATGTCGATGAAGTCGATGACATAGCCGAATATGATCCGGTCCCACACATTACCTATTGCTCCACCCAAAACCAACGCAAGCGAACAAGCAAGCCAACGTTGCTTTGCTGGTAATCGCAGTAACCAAATCATGATGATGATACTGACTATTATCGCCAGTAAAATAAAAAACCAACGTTGCCAACCACCCGCCTGGCTAAGAAAACTAAAGGCTGCCCCGGTGTTGTGCACCAGGGTTAAATTAAACCACGAGAATATTTCAACCGGTTGTTGCAATTGCAAATACTGGCTCGCCATGAATTTCGTTAATTGATCGAGTATAACAACAGCAAGTGACAGACCTAACCACTTCAATAGACTAATCTCACTATTTTTAAAAGAGGGGTGCCCTTATGCATATAAGCGTTGTTCACCATCACCATCTACATTTTCAATACAGCGACTACAAAGTTCAGGATGATCAGAATGAGAACCGACATCTTCTCTATGATGCCAACAGCGAATGCATTTTGTATGGGCTGAAGGTGTGACGAGCAGACTAAGCCCTTCAATTGTTGAGTCCACACATAGCTCAGGTCTATTCGAATCGGAATGAATTCGTGCATAAGAAGTAATAAAAACAAAATGCAATTCATCATGCAGGCTATTAAGTAAATTGGCTAACTCTTCATTACAATGAAGATTAACCTCGGCATCGAGTGACGAACCAATAGCACCTTCCGTTCTTAATTTTTCTAACTCTTTACTATCTTCATTACGGATTGTAATTATTTTTTGCCATTTCTGATGTTGTGCATCAAAATCATTTATTTCAGCGAATCCGTCATACCATGTTTCCAAAAAAAACTGACGCTGAACGATCACCTGGCAAAT
>CAZCXC010000293.1:0-3193 GCA_964502505.1 uncultured Enterobacteriaceae bacterium | reverse complement strand
TTTCACTTAATTGAAAAAAAACCTCGGCAATTTCACCTGATTGTTCACCAGCACGTATCAATGCGCAAAAAACGTTACTGAATACTGCAGGATAATCCTGCATCGCTTGTGATAGTGTTTTGCCTCCTTCAATAGATTCAAGCATTGCAGCAATTACTTCCTTTAAACGGGGGTTCTCAGTGCTATCACGTAGATCTTCCAGACTCTCGAGGATAGGTACACCTGCAAGAGAAGTCTGTTCCAAATGAAAACAAAAAGTGATTAAATCTCGCCGTTTAACACCTGTGCCGGTTATATTAGAACTACTCGATCCGAGTTCCTTATAGTTGATGAGATCAAGGCCCATCTTCTCAAGACGCATTTCAAGATCGGCAATATTAACAGCGTCAACTTTACCAACCTGAATTCTTCCGCCCTCATCAATTGCCTTGTATTGATAAACATCCATTAGTGGTTTATGTCTGCTTTATTCTGCTGGTAAGATCGATAACACGCGATATTTCTTCGAGACTGGTTAAACCATCCAATACTCTTAACGCTGCCACATCAGCAAGTGTTCTAAAACCTCTTGATAATGCCAGGCGCATCAATTCTTTTTGGGTACCGCGCCGAGCAATAATTTCATCCATATCAGCATCAAAATGCAAAATTTCCAGTAATGCTATCCTGCCTTTATAACCCTGGTTATCGCATTGTGCACAACCTTTTGCAGAAAAAACTGTTTGTTGTCTGTCTGTTACTTTAAGTCCCAATAGATTTCGTTCCATGTCACTCATATGGTAAGACTCTTTGCATGATGTACATAATTTTCTGACGAGTCGTTGTGCAACAACACCAATTATGTTGCCTGCTAAAATATCGGGCTTAACACCAATATCAAGCAACCGTGGGATCGCACCCAAAGCGGAGTTGGTATGTAGCGTCGAAAATACCTGGTGACCCGTCATGGCTGCACGCAAAGCCATACTGGCAGTATCTTCATCACGAATTTCACCCACCAGAATGATATCCGGGTCTTGCCTCATCATTGATCGAATACCACTCGCAAAATCCAGCCGCGATGTTTCACTCGCCGAAGTTTGCCTGATCATGCTGGTAGGATATTCAACCGGGTCTTCCAGTGTCATTATATTTACTGATTCAGTATTTAGATGACTAAGGATTGAATAAAGAGTGGTCGTTTTACCACTACCTGTCGGTCCCGTTACCAAAATAATACCTTCTGGCCTGGCGATCATTAGCTTGAGGGTATTTAGCGCATCTTCCTGAATATCAAGTGCATCAAGATCGACAATACCTTTCTGTCTATCCAGTACACGTAAAACAATATTTTCACCATGTACTGTGGGTAAGGTAGAAACCCGGAAATCGACCTGTCTGCCTGAAAAAGAAAGTGAAATACGACCATCCTGTGGCGCACGTGTTTCGGCGATATCCATACCAGACATGACCTTCAATCGAACAGCAATTGCAGGCCAGTAATTCTTATGTATGCTACGGATTTGGCGCAATACACCATCAATGCGATAACGAAATCTTAAAAAGCCTTCCTCTGGCTCAAAATGGATATCAGAGGCACTTCGTTTGACTGCATCTGACAATAATGCATTAACAAGGCGCACCACAGGTTGACTGTATTCTTCAGTTTCACTATCCAGACTTTGATAATCAATCTCTCCGGTTTCTATTTCATTTAATATGCCATCTACCGATAATTCAAATCCGTAAAATAGATCGATAGTTTTTTCTATCTCGGCTTCTCCTGCCAGAACAGGATTTAGCTCAATACCTCTACCAACCTGCACACTGATCTGATCAAGTGCCACAACATTGAATGTATCAGCCATAGCAATAACTAATGACTTATTCTCATTATCATAGGTAAGTGGTAAAACATGCAGACGCCGAGCTAGATCTTTGGGTAATAATGCAACTGCTTCACTATCGGCAACGGCCTTTTCAAGGTTCACACTTTCCTGGCCAATTACACCCCCAATAACATCGCGAATAATGGACTCTGTAGCAAAACCAAGTTTGACTAAAATCCTGCCAATTTTTTCTTTGCTCTTTTTTTGCTCCAGGAGTGCAATATCAATTTGATCACGGGTGGCAACTCCTTGCTGTACGAGGAGCTCGCCCAGACGCAGATGTTTCTTGTGGGGACCAGTCACTTTAGTTTTATTAATTGGAGTAGCTTGCGGCAGATAGTGCATCGATACGTGCTAGTACAGCTGCAGTATTGAAATTAACAATGGTACTATCTGCTAACTGTAATGCGACAGTATAATAATCTAAGGCTGTTTTTACTTGTCCAATATGCTCAAGACTAACAGCAAGATTAAATGCATAATCTGGATTATTTGATTCAAACCGATAAGCATCAAAGAATGCTTGTTGTGCGTCCGCCCATCGTGATTGCGTTGCATAAATATTACCCAAAGAAAAATAAAGAAATGCGGCTTCTGGTTCTTGTTGCAACATTACTTTAATAGTACTTTCACTTTGACCGGGGTTATTTCCGCCTTGCATATTAATCAATGCAGTCCGTGCAATACTATCCCGCGGGTACAACTTTAATACATTTCGATAATATGTATAGGCATATTGCATATCACCTTTTATATATGCAATTGCAGCAAGCCCTAATAATGCATCTCTGTTGTTCGGTTTTGTATTCAGTACTTTTTGGTAACTCGCTTGTGCAATATCATAGTTGCCTTTTATATAATCTGCATAGGCTGCATTAATTAATTCATCATGTTTGTCTTTGGCTTTACTACGACTTATCTTTATGGCGGCAGGTTCAACTTCAATGTTGCGGGCAAGCGTTTGACTTTCTGATATTACAGGCATTTCTTTGCCTGTCGTGATTGGAAATATTTCTGCTATTTCTTTTGGAATTATGTCAGTAATTGAAATGCCGCTTTCTTCTTCTACAGTTGCTGCAGGCAAATCAGATTCAATCACCACATCATCTTTTATTCCTTCGCCTGCAATGATATCGGGTTCCAATCCAGAGTGTTCTGCCATGCCATTAGATTCCAATTGCGATTTTTCATTCCTCGCTTCTGTTATAATCACCCCTTGTAAAATTTCATCTGGAATCTCAACAACAGGAAGTGAGCCAGAATCGGTCCCAATTCCTTTTGCAACTAATGGCGATAAAGATTCAATATTTGCAGGTACAATTTTA
>CAZCXC010000292.1:0-7531 GCA_964502505.1 uncultured Enterobacteriaceae bacterium | reverse complement strand
CTAATAATTCTACTGCTAACGCCTTGTCTTCATAGGCAAACGAAGAACGCCTGCGTGTTCCTTTTATAGGCTTTGATTCAACCAGGCCATTTCTTACTTTTATAAACCGTTCGGGTGATGAACTTAACACTGCCACATCTGGCAGATTAAAAAAGCAACTAAACGGCGCAGGATTAAGCTGGCGTAATCTTAAATAGGCATCCCATGCTTCACCACTGACATCAACACTAAAACGTTGTGCTAGATTCACCTGATAGCAATCCCCTTCCCTTATATAATGTTTGATCTTTTCAAAGGCTTGCGCGTAGGTATCTTCATTTAAATTTGATGTAACTTTTGAATTAACTGAAAAATTGACTGGGTGTCTAGCAATGGTGTCTTGGAAAAGTGCAAGTAATTCAGACCAAGATTGAAACGTATTTTCATCTCTGCCATAGCCTATAAGCCATGATCGACGTAATTGGTGATCAACAATCACTGCCCAGTCATATAATCCGAATGCCATATCAGGAATATGGATATCATGTTCTGCTATTTGCGGTAACTGTTCCAAACATCGTCCCAAATCATAAGCAAAATAACCCATAGCCCCGCCACAGAATGGCAATCCGGGCAAGTTTTGCTCTTTTTTACCAAGATGTTTTTTGAGCAGAACAAAAGGATCTGCTGTCGATATTTCCGGTTCGTTATTTCGATAACTTATTGTTGTCTCATCACCGAAAGTTGTAAGTGTGGCATAAGGTTGACTTGCGAAAATGTCATAACGTCCACTATCGATATACGGATGTCCACTATCAAGAAATATACTCCAGGGTTTTGCCGCAATATTCGCAAATACCGTGGACGAATCCTTACGATATGGTAATTCTGTCATTTTCAGGCTCATGCGGCACACCTCATGATCTGGGCAACTGATACTGCTGCTGCACAACGCGCAGCTTCTTCTCTAACTTTAATAGATGCATTTAAGAGTTCAGCAATATCGATATAGCGTAAACCATTTCGTCTTGCGAGTTTTTCTACAATAAACCGTCCGGCGCCTGCCCCTACTATCATGGTTTCTTCATCACTGCTTACGCGAAACAAAATTTGTAATAAAGCCTGTTGCATTTTTAACAATTGTTGTTCAGCAATGTATCTTGCTGTCGTTTTCCAATGGGATAAAGTATTTGCCTGAGTTATATCAGTACCCAGCATACGGGCCAATCGTCGTGCACTATCTATTAATTCTTTACCAGCACCATCTGCTGTTTCCATCATATCATCGTATTCATTTAGTTCGCCGGTTAATCGAAATATGTCTGCCATGGTTGCAAAATGTTCGGCTGCGATATTGACCCATTGGCCAAGATGGGGTACACAGTCAACAACTGCCATAATCGGTGTACGAACGATACCCGTATAAACCAATTCATTAGTTTGCATTCGTTCAAAATCAGTACTGCCTTGATTCAACAACTTGCCATCAGCAAAAGGTATAATGTCAGTCGTCGTACTACCAACATCTATTAAGATGCCACTTTTAATTAGACGGGCAACATAATGTGCGGTCGCATGCCAATTTGATGATGCAATTTGATTTGTATAGTTTTCAAATTGACTGGCCGGAACCATGCCAGCATTTCCTGCATAAAAACAAAACTGGTCTCCACCAAGCACATGACATAATTCCCGTTTGATCCGTAATACACCCTGATGACGATTTGTAAATATATCAGCAAGTTCAGCAGTCGTCGTAACAGAATGAAATATTTCAGTTTGAGGCAATTGATCACTTGCCAGTTTTAATGCATTGACAAGTGTATCCAGACCTTTCCATAACGGACTAGGTAACTGCTTGGCAGCTATAATGTCACCTTCAGCATTGATATAGGCAACTTTTAAGTGCGCACCACCAATGTCCCAACCACAATACAAAGGTTCTATCATTTCTATTCCAACATAATTTGTTCCGGTGAATATTTTACTGCATGCAAGTCCGGCAGTCGCCTATCTTGCTTCATTGTCAACATCCACTCAACTGGGTTTCGCTTTAATGATTTACGTAATCCAACATAGGAGGTGGTCAAGCGAGGATTTATTTCAAGTACACAAGGGCCTCCCTCAGTCATAATAAAATCGACACCGACATACCCCCATAACCCGGGAATAGCTGTGGTAATTTGGTTTGCTAATCCAGTAAATCCAGTAAGATGATCGTGCAATCCATTCACGATTAGTCCCTTGAGCCTACCTTTACCTTGGTTAAATTCAAACAATTGTTTATGACAGCCTATGACCTTAGCTTGCCCATCACAACACAGTAGAGAAAGGCTGCCAGATACACCCGATATGTAAGGTTGTATAATTTGCGATTGCTCAATGGGTAATCCATTAATGTAGGTTTCTAATTCATTTAATTGCTCGAAGTAATAACAATCCACCCCCCCTACACCATCATCAGGTTTAATTACCCAGCCATTTTCCTGATGAGCAAGTTCCTTGCTATATGACCAGGTTGGTATACATGGAATTGAATTATTTACGAGTAATTCAAAAGTAAGTATTTTACTGCTGGTTATCTTTACTGCTTCTGCTGTGCAACCAATTAGATCACACCCTGACTGATCAGCAATTTTTGTTAATTTATATAACGTGTTGTCGTTTTCTGGGGCAATAATAATAGCACATTCAATCTCAGCCATTATTTCCTGCCATTGTTGCCATATATTGCTCGTTGACGGGATTGTCCTGATAGGTTTGTTGATCTCGGGTAATCTCACGTCTCTTGTAATTGTAATTTCATTTACACCGGCATCTAATAAATCAGACAGTAATACATCAAGCATCATATCGCCTTCACGTGCCAGGCCCACAGGTAATTGCTGATCGTGAAAGCCACCACCCGTGATAAACTCACAAACAAACATTTTCATTTATACACCATGCAAATTATTCCAGTTATTGATATCAAACAGGGACAAGTTGTCCACGCTATTAGAGGACAACGTGATCAATACCAACCAATACAGTCTAAACTTTGTAATGGAAGCAATCCTAATAGTATCGTGGCTGCCTTTCTTAAACTCTATCCTTTTTCAGTTGTTTATGTCGCTGATCTCGATGCGATAGCTGGCCAAGGAAATAATCATGACATTATCAATACAATACATAATGATTATCCACAATTAACCCTATGGCTGGATAGCGGGATATCAACACTGGAAGATATAAAAAATAAAAAATCATTGAGAATAATCGATGTTATTGGTACTGAAACCGGTATAAATAAAGATGAATTATCTCTTATTAAAGAACAATATCCTGAATCAGTCCTTTCGCTTGATTATGCAGATGGCCAATTACTGGGGGATGCATCAATATTATATTCAATAGATGCCTGGCAGAATAATGTCATTGTTATGACACTGAATCGTGTAGGCTCTAACATTGGAACTGATCTTGAAAGTATTAAATTAATAAAAGAACGGGCTCCTGGCAAATGTATCTATGCTGCTGGGGGTATATCTGGCTTTAAAGATCTCAAGTACCTGCAACAAATTAATATAGACGGTGCATTAGTGGCTACTGCACTCCATTCAGAAAATCTAACAAATAAAGAGCTAACTTTAATCTTAGAGTCTATATAAAAAAGCCCCGCATTGCGGGGCTTAAAGAAGACTGCAGGCCGAGAAGTGGCCAAATATTATTAACTACTAATTTTATGCATGGGCTGCAAATGGATGTTCCGCAGAACCCTTCTTGGATACTACTTCAGACGCCTTCGGCTCCCGAGCAACAGCACGCTTTACGGAAAGCTTGACCGCCTCATAATTGTAGTCCTGGATCTTGGTATCATCTTCTGCCAACCAATGGATGAATACACCAACACAAATGAAGATATCATCCGCTTCATCTGCAGGGATGGTGCCATCCTCAACACAATCCATGACTGCCATAGCAACAGCACGTTGCGCCGGGCCAAACATCTGCACGGCCTGGGTTGCACCTTTTATAGCTACCTTGTTAAACAAGATTGTATTTGGCTTACAAGCAAGGTTTGGTGCAACAACAGCCATCAGCGCATTGCATCCCTCTTTTTGGTTTGTTAGTGCATTACAAAATGCTATTTCTGCAGCACTACCGCGTGGTCCCATTATCAAGTCGACATGGGCAACTTCGTTACCGTCACCCACCAATGCTTCGCCAAGTAATACTCTATCAATGACCGCCATCTTATTTTCTCCTCCAGTTAGAAAGCCAAAAAGTTTTCCAAAAATTGACATCACTGTCTTCCTATCTTTCTTTGATGTTAAATTTAGAGGTAAATCCCCCACCTGCTTCAATTGACCAACAGAAAGAATCTACTGGTCTGAAATCTTAGTTTTTATTTTCTATTAATTTATATACAAGCACGCTCGCAGCGGTTAAATCTGCACTGGTACCTGGGTTGATACTTGCTTTTTTTAACTCCGTGTCATACTCCAGTAACACTATTACAGCATCGTCTGGATTTATGTTATTTTTAAAATTTTCAGCGATTAAACTCGCTTTTATTCTTGTATTTTCAGCCGCCTGTTCTCCATATTTACGCTGAACATGCGTATCCGGAAAATCCGCAAGAAACGTCATATAACACGCGACAGTCGCCCATTCTACACTATTCCAGCGCCTGTTGAAATCTTTTATGGTACCCAGTCCAATTGAGAAAATGTCTTGAAAATTAGTCACATATTGTCGTGCAATAGAATCTTTATCCTGTGCCTGTGTCATCACTTGCTGCATGCCACATTCAATGACTGAATGAACATCATATCTATCGCTTTGACCTAACCCACCCGGGTTTGCCAATCGTATAGCTTCACATATGAGCATTGCTTCAGCAGTATCAAGAGCTTGTAAAACACTGCTCAGTATTTGCTGTAAATGTACATAGTTTTCAGGATCTAACTCAGCAGCTCGTATCAACGGTGCAAATAAAAGCAACATCCCCAGATTGGTATTACAAGCCAGATTTTCCTTTGTTTTTTTTACACTTTGCTGGATGCGCTGCCCCACAGATAGGCTAGGATCACATAGTATTGGAGTAACCAGTTCGGCACTTCGCGTGAAATCAGCCAGCGTCATGCCATGCCCATCTGCATAGCGACTGATATTTCCCGGTTTTAATGCGTTGACCTCTTCTAAAAAACTGGAAAGTACTATTTGTTGCAGTGCATCTCCAACCGGCTCTTTATACATTAGGATAATACCGCTAAGGTACTTTTCTCCCTGATACGCCTGACAAAATGATTAACAATCAAAGAAGCTACATTAAAATCGGTTACTTTTTGCAGCCCCCCCCAGGCTGGAATACTGTTAACTTCGATGACCTGTAACTTACCTTCAGCATCAGGTACTAAATCCACGCCAGCATAATCAATATTAAGGGCTTTGACAGCAGCTTCAGCAAGCTGACTCACTTCTTGATCAAGTTGAATTTTTTCGCATTGTGCTCCTTGTGCCCGATTAGTAATCCAGGAGTCACCACGTCTTAGCATGGCCGCCTGTGCTTTACCAGCAACGATAAATACACGAATATCAAACCAATTTTTATCATCTCGTTCAATAAATGATTGCAAATAATACAAACCAGAAAATAATTCTTCATGGAAAAGTCCCGAATCTTGATCCAGCATCTGAATACCAATTCCTTGCGATCCAAACATGGGCTTCATTAGCAGACGTCTTCCCATATTAAATTCCTGCTGACATATTGCTTCAGCCTGTTCCTGTGACTCACACACCCACGTGCTAGGACCAGGTAGTCCTGCGCGCTTTAACAAGAAGCTGGTCATAACTTTATCTACTGTACGTTCTATCGCCTGTGGATCGTTGTAAACAGTTATCCCCATATTACATAGTGCATGTAATATATCTAACCTGAAAATAACCTGTTCGAGACTTCCTCCGGGAACACCGCGAACAAATACACCCAGAGGAAGACTATCCTCAAAACCAGGTAAATAAATTATCTGCTCTGACTCTCCGAACGAAAATTGGCATTCAGTAAGTGATATATATCGGCTGGAAAGCCCATGCGTATTGAGAGCTTGTTTTAGCTGACGTCCGTGCCATCCAGGATCGTCTGTAATAATTGCTATTTGTGATCTATGATCAACCACACTAATTACTGAATGATTTATCCAATAAGTCCTTATCTAATTTACCCGCATGGAATGTATTTCCTGTTTCGATAGAGGTCACTGACACCCTGGCGGGACTGAATAACAGCGGATCAATTTTATAAAAATCAAAATTTACTTCCTTAAATATTTCACGAAAAGGTTTCCCATAATCTTTCGATGTCGAACTTGGGAGTTCATTCGTCAGTTGTTCAGTATCTGAATCATTTGCATCGACGTACAAATGGACCTGGCCCGCAAATAAAATAGCATCATTAGTTCTACCCATTGCTATCATTAAATCAGGCGAAGGTGGACAGACTGGAGCGCTTCCGGCACCATCCGAAACTTTCATAACGTCAAACTTAAGTGCATGAACCTTATGCAGTGCAGTTTCCAATACTCGTGATACAATCTGCACACAACCACTCAAACTGGAAGTTGGTGTCATTATCAATGTCAACTTGCTTGCAGATATACCACAATGATTAGCAATATTTTCTGCCACCTCAAGTGGTGGCATAACATCTGACTCAATAACTAAACAAGCAGTGTCTGTTTTATCCCTATATCCTATTTCATCAAATATAGGTTCTTTACTACCCATTGCACGACCCGGTCCTGAACCCAACGCATTAAAATCCCCATTAGATAGATTCCAACCAGCATATTGACTAGCCAAGCAGGCAATGACTGAATGTGAACTGTGCACATCAACTTGCCACGACCAGTTATCAATCAAATTTGTAGTGGCTCGCAAAGTTATATTTCCTAGCCCCCCCATACAAATTTCAGCTATTTTGCAACCCGCCTCCAAACCACCTGGAGTATTAATACCTGCATCTACAATAGCTGTCCCATTCTCAAGCCGACTCACCGATAATCGTAGCGAATCTGTATTTTCTTTTAACGCACGTACCAGCGGTTCAGCTAATTTATTGACACTGGGATAATCTTGCTTATTAGCCATAAGTATGTGTGTAAATTCTTATTTTTTATATTTATTTGATTTCATGCTGCAATCTTTTCTAGACCAAGCAATCCATTCAGCATAGATTTGCGCTGTTTTAGTAATGCTCTAATTTCCCCTGATGAACATGCAGCCGCACGTATTGTACAGATTGGCTCACCTGATGCAATCTGTAGCCCATAATCTGGTCGATCACTCACCCACTCTGGCCATGTGATCTCAGGTACAACAAAATTATTTGTTAAGAATAAGATTTCATGCCCTTGAGAAGTATTGCTGTTCTTTGATAATTGTACTAAGTTACCTCGACACGCCTCAACATGGGCGTAAAAGAAGCTCTGGTTTTGCTCATGTAGCTCAAAAGTAGCCACTGGTCTCGGATTGACCTCAAGTACATAACACGCCCCGCTCGAGTCAA
>CAZCXC010000291.1:0-2192 GCA_964502505.1 uncultured Enterobacteriaceae bacterium | reverse complement strand
TGCGTTTGCTGCCCTGTATGCCCACTTTAAATTCATTGCTGTAATAATAATGCGCGTGGCTTTCATAGGGAAAGCCTCTGCAAAAGTATCATCGATATATACGCCGTTTATTATCATTATATTTTATGTACAGGGTTGAATGATGATCTTGCCATTACCGTGTTCAACGATCTCGTCATCGTCAATCTTGAAATTACCCAATTTAACTGTCATATAACGGTCAAAATATTTTTTCAGTGATTTTTCAATACTCTTGTCGTAATCAGGTCTTAATGTATGTGTACCACCAGTTACTACCTTGACAATCTTGCCGTTTTTGACAATTTCTTCTCCGTTCTTAAAGACATACAGTGGTTTTTCAAACATTTTTTCTTTATTTTTTATATTGTTATACACAGTTATATCTGCAATGGCACCACCGCCCAGGTGGCCTCTGTTTTTCAATCCCAAACTGCGAGCTGGTGCAGCACGTGTCATGGTCGCGATTTCATAAAGTGTGTATTCGCGGTCAATACTACTTAATATACTTGCAGTAGCAGCACCTTTGTTGATTGTCGCCAGCATGTCATTTCTGAAACTACGATCCATTAATAATCGGATTAAATGGGGGTAGCTTGTAAATGGTGCGCCATTAGGATGATCGGTCGTCAGGAAAATACGCCATGGGTCGTTGACTAATAAAAAGAGTTCAAGACCGATTGCCCACTGTAGAGCATTAACAAAGTTCTTATCCCGATATTTAAACGGGACAACACCACAGCCGGCATCACATTCAATATCCATGATCACCCATTTTTTTGGATGAGCATGCCAATGTCCTGAATATTGCATCATGGTATCGCCTGATGCTGTGACAGTTTGTCCAAACAGAACTTGTCCGACATCGACCGATATATTCGGGTTTGAGTTTACAGCTTCGGCGATTTCCGCTGCTCCCGATGAAAACTTTCGGTCACCTTCAGTTCCATAACTGTGAAATTGCACATGCGTTAGATGTAATGGCATCCCCTCGACGGCGTTAATGGTATCTAATGTTGTCTGCATATTGCCTGGAACACCAAGATTACAACCATGTAGGTGCAGAGGGTGGGGGATACCCAATTCCCGGACAGCACGTGCAAGTGATTTTATAATTCCACGAGGTGCAACGCCATAATGCTCATTCTGTTCATCCAGATCCAATCTACGTTGATTGAATTTAAATGCATTGATGCCGCCAGGGTTTACAATTTTAATCGCTATTGCCTGTGTAGCATTGATTATCCAGCCCACGTAATCACTAATGGCTTCACGATCTTTTTTCGCAGCGAGCATACGCAGAAAGAAATCGTCACTACCCAACATGGCATAGGCGCCTTTATCAACCATTGGTGTATCTGCCATTTCCATGTGTGCCTGACGTGCATTTGAAGGTAGCATGGCAGGTTCAAAACAGGCCGTATAACCCATTTCCGCATATCGATATCCTGCAGTAAGTGTTGATGGTGCTGCATAGCCACACCCTGAACGTGTTAGTTTTGTTTTTCTTACAAGGTCTGCCCGATGATCTTCGGGTAGCATCATACGTGCAATATTTACTTTACCACCACCAATATGAGTGTGGATATCAATTGCACCAGCCATAATTACCTTGCCGCTCAGATTGTATGTTTTATCAATCTTTACAGAAGCAGCAGGTTTTCTCGTGATATAACCATCCTGAATATAAATATCCCTCTGCTCACCATTGATACCATGAACAGGGTCATAGACAGTGCCACCAGATAATTTAATTAACATAATTAACTATTACCTAAACTAATTCATTAACGCGACTTAATATGTCACCAACACTGATGTATTTAGAATCGCGTAATTTTTTTAGATTGAGTGAGACAACGCTATCCGTGCGGATTAATTGGCCTGAATGATCAACGCCTGGTGTCGCAACAGGGATAAATACATCAGGCTTAAAATTCAATTTCGTTCCAGGTGTGCCAAGAACGATTGTTGGTATCTTCGCTTCTGGAGGATTAATATTTGAACTAAAACTGGAAACCCACAACATTGCGTCAACTTCTTTATTATGCAGTAGGTTTTTGGTTGAATTTCTACCGACATCGTGTTTTGGAAACCCTACACTGAAATTCACGCGTAATGGAAAGCCACTTTGCCATGCGCTTAAGCTATTCGCACTCATTACTCCATCGCCA
>CAZCXC010000290.1:0-6012 GCA_964502505.1 uncultured Enterobacteriaceae bacterium | reverse complement strand
ATGATATCACCCTGGCGTAATCCGCTACGCCATACCGGACTGCCTCTTTGGACATCAGCTACCACCACACCGTTTACCTTCCCAAATAAAGGATGGCCTTGTGCAATATCACCTACCGACATACCTTCCAGTTTTTTATTAACCGCGTCCGGAGAACCAGCAGTTGTCTCGCCAGCTACAACAGTAGTTGATATTTTTTTTCGTTCGCCGCCACGCAATATTTCAAAAGTAACATTTTCTCCCACTGGTATAAGACCAAAACGATTACGAACATCGCTTGAATTTTTTACGTCACGACCGTTAATTTTAATAATAATATCTCCAGCCTGTAGCCCTGCCTTTTCTGCTGGCGAATTGTCCATAACTCTAGTTACAACAGCTCCTTTTTTTTGTTTGAGACCAAATGCTTCTGCTAATAAAGGATTAAGATCCTGCGTTTGTACACCGAGGACTCCCCGTTGTACATGACCGGTCTCAACTAATTGTTCCATGACATGTAAAGCCAGGTTAATTGGAATTGCAAAACCAATACCTATACTACCGCCAGACTGCGAAAAAATGGCATCATTGATTGCCACTAATTCACCACGCAAATTAACCAGTGCGCCTCCGGAATTACCAGGATTAATTGAAGCATCTGTTTGAATATAATTTTCATAATCCAAAATACCAAGTCCCGATCGGGCTAATGCACTTACTATCCCGGAGGTTACAGTTTGTCCAAGACCAAATGGATTACCGATCGCTACAACATAGTCACCCACGCGCAATTTATCTGAATCTGAAATTTTTATAGCAGTAAGATTATCCGCCGGAATTTTAATAACTGCGACATCTGTCTCCGGATCAGTACCCACTAATTCTGCTTCTAACGTACGTCCATCATTTAAGCCGACAGTGATCTGAATGGCATTAGCGATCACATGATTATTAGTTAGCACTAAACCACGTTTAGCATCGACAATAACACCTGAACCCAAACTTTGAGTTTTTCGTTCTATGGGTTGATCAGGTACATTAAAAAAACGACGGAAAAAGGGATCGGAAAATAGTGGGTTTTGTCTGAGTAGAACACGGCCTTCAGTTGCAATATTCACAACAGCGGGAGTCACCCCTTCCAGCATCGGCGCCAAACTGGGAAGTTTTTCTCCATCGACATTGGCAGGTAAAGCAGCCATTACCGCTACGCTGATAATACTGCACATGAAGATAAAAAGACGAACTACGTATATATTTATTTTTGTCATCGATATTAGTGTCCTATTCCCTTGAATATCTTTCACTGATTAGGAGACAAATAATTTAAAAAGTTCACTTCATATTTGGAAAACGAGTTATCATAAAGAAAAAGGCGGGATAATTCCCGCCTTTTAAATTTTCTAAAGAATTAACTCTTGACTGTAATTTTACGTGGTTGGACTTTTGCATGCTTCGGCAATACAATCTCCAGCACACCGTTTTTACCTTTTGCTTCAATATGGTCTGCATCAGCCGTATCCGGCAAACTGAAACGACGGTAAAACGTACCACGCACACGCTCAACACGGGTATAACCTTCTTGTGATTCTTTCTTATCACTCGAACGTTCCCCTTTTAGGGTGAGTACACCCTTCTCCATCGTGACCTCAATATCCTTCGGGTCAACACCGGGAATATCGGCCTGGATTACAAACCGGTTCTCTTCTTCCTTGATATCAACAGCAGGTCGCCAATGACTGGTAACAATATTCGAATTGTCAGCATCACTGTCATCTCTGCCGAAATAATCATTTCGGGTCAAACTATTCAACTCTTCCTGAAATCTGTTAAACAGACTCCACGGTTCATATCTAACAAGTGACATAATACACCTCCTGATTATTGGATAACATTAGTCATATTTTGAAAATGGTGACAAAGTTAATTTTTTCAAGGAAAAACTTTTCATTTTTTCCAATGCCCCATAAACTGTAGTCATTATGACTAAATCCAGTTACTTCTCTCGCATCTTTGGTAACTCCCCGGTTACCCCCCTACAAAAACACATAGATAGTGTAATTACCTGTGTTGAGGAGCTCGTGCCTTATTTCGAAGCAGTATTTAAGGAAGATTGGGAACAGGCCACAACAATTCAAGGCAACATAGCACAACTTGAAAATGTAGCAGATACTATTAAAAACGAATTACGCCTTCACCTTCCAACCAGTTTATTTCTACCTGTTGATCGACGCGATGTTCTGGGAGTCCTGGATGTACAGGATCTGATTGCCAATAAAGCCAAAGATATCTCTGGCTTAATTCTGGGTAGAAAAATGTTACTCCCATCACAACTGCATGATAGTTATATGAACTTCCTGAATCGTTGCATTGATGCAACCAAGCAGGCACAGGTTGCGATCAATGAACTGGATGAACTGGTGGTGACAGGCTTTCGTGGTGATGAGGCCACTCGTGTAAAAAAAATGATCGTTAAGTTGCACATAATAGAAGGTGAGACGGATGTAATTCAGGTCAAACTCCGCGCTGAACTGTATGCTATTGAACATGACCTATCACCGGTTGATGTCATGTTTATCTATAAGATAATTGAATGGACGGGTGACCTGGCTGATGCTGCACAAAGCACAGGTAACCGACTGCAGTTAATGCTCGCAAAATAAAAATAAATAATCGATGGAACACGCAATTATTCTGCTTATATTAGCGGCTCTGTTTGGTCTGTTCATGGCCTGGGGTATTGGCGCAAATGATGTTGCTAATGCCATGGCCACATCAGTCGGTTCAGGTGCGCTCACATTAAAACAGGCCGTGATCATCGCCGCTGTCTTTGAATTTGCCGGTGCATTTTTAGCAGGGGGAGAAGTCACATCAACGATCCGTAAAGGAATTATCGATGCTTCACTGCTATCTGGAACCCCTGAAACGTTAGTCTACGGTATGTTGGCGGCATTACTTGCAGCAGGGAGCTGGCTGTTTATTGCTACACAATTTGGATTACCCGTCTCTACAACCCATTCAATTGTCGGCGCCATCGTTGGTTTTGCAACAGTTGTTATTGATGTCGAAGCAGTTAAGTGGGGGATGGTTGGTTCTATTGTTATCAGTTGGGTAGTTTCACCTGTGCTTGCCGGTATATTGTCATATTTTTTATTCCGCAGTGTTCAGAAATTCATTTTAAATACGAACAATCCGTTTAAATATGCACAACGCTATGTGCCGTTCTATATCTTTTTAACTGGCTTTATTATCGCCCTAGTTACTTTTTTTAAGGGTTTAAAACACATTGGCCTTGAGTTTTCAAGATTGGATTGTTATGTCTATGCCGCGGTCATTGGCTTAATCGCCACTATCATAGGTAAGATCTTAATAAGACGTATTAAAAAACATCCTGAATATGAAACAAGTTTTCATTTCCATAACGTTGAAAAGATTTTCGGTATTCTTATGATCTTTACGGCATGCACGATGGCCTTTGCGCATGGCTCCAATGATGTGGCGAACGCCATTGGTCCTGTGGCTGCAGTCGTCGGAATTGTAAATAGCGATGGCATGATTGGGCAAACATCTACCGTGCCAATCTGGGTTTTGTTGCTCGGTTCAGTAGGCATCGTTACTGGTTTGATAATGTATGGCCATAAGGTGATTGCTACCGTTGGCAAGGGCATTACTGAATTAACACCGAGTCGTGGGTTTTGTTGTAACCTCGCAGCATCAACCACAGTTGTCCTGGCGTCGGGAACCGGTATCCCCATCTCAACAACTCACACCCTGGTAGGTGCTGTGCTTGGCGTAGGTTTCGCGCGCGGTATTTCTGCTTTGAATCTGCGTGTGATCGGATCCATTTTCATGTCATGGATCATTACATTACCTGCAGGTGCACTAATGGCCATTTTCTTCTACTATATACTTTCAGCGTTACTGTAAAAGCGTTATACCCAATAGGCTGTTTTAGTCATTAGCTTTGAACAGAAACGCATGGCTGTTTTAATAATTATTGGTAAATCAACACCACCTGTCTCCCGGGCAATGACCCCATGCCGGGCTTCGTCTTCTGCCATTTGCTGAACAATCGCACGACTTTTTAGATCATTAGATGGCAAACGTTTTAAGTGTTCTTGCAAATGCACCACTACCTGCCTTTCAGTCTCCGCGACAAAACCAAGACTCCATTTATCACCGGCAATACCGGCAAGAGTGCCCAAACTGAGAGAACCTAAATACCAAAGAGGATTCAGAAAACTTGTACGTCCTCCCAATTCATTAATCCGCTGCTCACACCAGGCCAGGTGATCAATTTCTTCTTCCGCAGATTGCCGCATCGTGTTGCATACTTTGGCGTTACGTGATGACATCGCCTGCCCTTGATAAAGTGCCTGTGCTGATACCTCACCAGCGTGGTTCACACGCATCAGACCTTCCGATAAACGTCTTTCCGTTTCGATTAGGGTAGTCTCCTCTATTGATTGAGCGGGTGACGGGCGCTGGGGAAAATAGGGCGCTGGTTTTTTAAAGGACGTCAAACCCCGGTCAAATCCTATTATGAGTTGATCCAGCATACTGTAGTGACGTTCGTTCATAGGCGATAATTGTATTCTTTCCAGCTGTTCAGGACATAAATAATATTATTAATAAATATGCTATTTGCCAGGTAAATCGTGGTATTTGGGACAACTCTTGAGCCTCAACATATTGACACTGGCGGAACCAATCCGTACCATTCCTCCTCTTTTTTATCGATGACCTGAGATTAGCCCAAGTTGGATGAAAACCTTTACTGCTACACCCGCTGATATTAGACATGATTGGTATCTTGTTGATGCCAGTGGCAAAACGCTGGGCCGTCTCGCCAGCGAAATAGCCCACCGTTTACGCGGTAAACATAAACCGACATATACGCCACATATGGATACGGGTGACTATATCGTGGTAATAAATGCCAAGGAAATTAGGGTAACCGGGAATAAAGCGAAAGATAAACTTTATTACAGCCATTCAGGGTATCCAGGCGGTATCAAAGTCACAAATTTCGAGAAATTACTAGAAAAAAAACCAGAACGAATCATTGAAAAAGCAGTAAAAGGCATGCTTCCAAAGGGGCCTTTAGGTCGTTCGATGTTTAGAAAATTGCGTGTTTATCCGGGCGCTGAGCATAATCACACTGCCCAACAACCCAAATCGCTGGATATATAACAAATGGCAGAACAAATTTACTACAGTACTGGAAGACGCAAGAGCTCTGCAGCCCGTGTTTTCCTGAAACGTGGCAGCGGCAATATCACAATTAATAATCGTAGCCTTGATGCTTATTTTGGCCGGGAAACAGGCCGCATGATTGTTCGTCAACCTTTAGTGACAGCAGAAATGCTTGACCAATTTGATATCAACATCACAGTAAAAGGTGGTGGGATATCCGGACAAGCGGGGGCGATCCGACATGGCATTACACGTGCGTTGATCGAATATGATGGCACACTACGTAAACCACTAAGACAAGCAGGGTTTGTTACTCGTGATGCTCGTGAAGTCGAACGTAAAAAAATTGGCCTACATAAAGCACGTAAGCGTCCACAGTACTCAAAACGCTAATTTATAGGTATTCCCCAACTGGGGGATCGTCTAGTGGTAGGACTGCGGACTCTGACTCCGCCAGCGGGGGTTCGAATCCCTCTCCCCCAGCCAACAATACCTATGCTTTCAGCTAAAGTAAGTATTAAACGGGTTACAAAATGGGACAGTGATGGGACACTTGCTCATAATTAACTATTACTTTTTTTACCAAGCAACTTCTTCATTCTTTCTGTAAATTCCTGTACCACGAAAGGTGGATTTTTATTCCACTATGAGTGTCCGGTAACGGCCAAAAGCGGACATTCGTAGTTGTCATCTATACTGTGTTATGTGGCACTGGAGTATATTGATGATCCATTACGGGACAAATGAAAACTGGGCGTACAATTCAAGAACTGAAACCGTTGTGTTTACTGTTGAAGAAGATGGGCAACGATATCCATGTGCTGTATCAAGGGAAGCAAT
>CAZCXC010000289.1:0-4885 GCA_964502505.1 uncultured Enterobacteriaceae bacterium | reverse complement strand
CAGCCTGATAAACCAGTTGCAGGAAATCCATTAGGACGTATTTTGAAAATCTATCACGCCAATCCAGATATTGATCTGGAGTCACTTGAGCTCAAGTTGGGAGAGGCAATATTAAAGGAAACACCAAAGCTGGAACGCTGGAATATACTCATCAAGATAATAGCTGTGGTAGCACCATTACTCGGTTTATTGGGTACTGTGACAGGAATGATTATTACATTTCAATCAATAACTTTATTTGGCACAGGTGATCCAAAATTAATGGCTGGCGGTATTTCCCAGGCACTGGTGACAACAGTCCTCGGGCTTTCTGTAGCAATACCTACTGTACTGTTATATACCCTGGTTAATAGTCGGAGTAAACGTTTGCAGGAAATACTGGAACAGCAAGCCGCCGGTATGATTGCCAGTTCTGTAGAAAAAAGACAACAATCAATATCACCATAGATAATATTTTTTATCGACAAGATCATGGATATACAATTTATCACTGCTTATGAAGCCATTCGAGATTTCATGGAACTGGGTGGTGAAGTTTTGTTTTTGATTGCAATACTTTGTTTTGTGATGTGGGGGTTAATGCTGGAACGGGTTATTTATCTATTCACAGTTCATCGCACATCAATAGAAACCGCGATAAAAAACTGGGAAGCCCGTAATGAACGCAGTTCCTGGTCTGCGCATCAAATTCGGGAAAAACTAATTTCAGAAGTCTCATTAAAACTCAATCAGCCATTATTATTAATAAAAGCCCTGGTTGCTTTATGTCCCTTGCTTGGTTTATTGGGAACAGTCACAGGTATGATTGATGTGTTTGAAGTTATGTCAATTTCCGGTTCAGGCAACTCAAGAGCTATGGCAGCTGGTGTATCCAAGGCGACCATACCTACAATGGCAGGGATGGTTGCTGCCTTGTCGGGAGTATTTATGAATGCATGGTTACAGCGTACGGCTGTACGAGAACGGGAGTTACTGGGTGAACATTTGACAATGGATCACTAAAAATGCGTAGATTATTTAAAAAAGTAGGCGATGAAGAAGAAGCTGCTATAGATATTACTCCAATGCTGGATGTTGTGTTTATCCTGCTCATTTTTTTTATTGTAACAGCTACCTTTATCAAAGAAGCCGGGATTGATGTCAATCGTCCGAATGCAGCTACCGCAGTAAAGAAAGAAAAAGCCAATATCCTTATTGCCATCACTGCAAAAAATGAGATCTGGATTGATCGTCGCAAAGTGGATATACGTTCAGTACGGCCAAATATAGAAAGATTACATGCAGAAAACCCTAAAGGTACTGTTGTTATTCAAGCAGACAAGGAATCTAAAACAGATACCTTGATACAAGTAATGGACGCTGCACGCGAAGCCGGTGTTTATGATGTAGCTATTGCTGTTCAGGAGCAATAATAAAAATGGTAGTGATACGCTATAGCTCCGCACTGGTATTTGCAGCAGTTATTACATTCAGTTTATTTTTTATGATGCAGTATTTGATTGTTTCTTCGAACTATCCATTAGATGATGATGTAGTAGGCTATATTGTTGATTTTGTACAACTTGAACGTGAAGAAATTGTTCAGACAAAAAAACCGAAACCGAAGAAACCACCTCCACCAGAAACACCGCCTCCTGAACCGCCTGCTCCAAAATTAGATAAAGCAAAACCCAATGCAGATATTATTGAAATAGCTGCTGTCCCTGTTACTACGGATATTGAAATTTCTACGAGTGGTTTCAGTTTAAATACGGGAGATAGTGAATATTTACCTCTGGTTAAGATACAGCCAATATATCCACGGCGGGCATTAGCAAGAGGTATTGAAGGCTATGTGATCCTGGAATTTACAGTCACCAGGCAAGGGACTGTGAAAGATATTAAGGTTGTTGAATCAGATCCTAAAACGACTATTTTTCATGATGGCGCTATAAAGGCAGCAAGAAAATTCAAATATAAACCCAGAGTGGTTGATGGACAGGCAATTGAAGTGCCTGGAGTTCAAAATAAAATTTCATTCAAGATCGAAAGGTAAATATGAACAGAAGTTTAGTTAATAGTACCTTGTCAGTTTTACTGATTATCACTGTCAGTTTTGTATATGCCGTTGAACCTGAAGAGAATGGTGAGCAAAAGACACAGGTTGTGGCTGCAATAAGCCAAAAAGTATTTAAAAAAATGACCGAGGCACAGGAACTAATCGAAGAAAAAAAATATGAACAGGGATTAATCGTGATGGATAGTATCAGGGCGAAGGGTGATGATTTAAGTAATTATGAAAAGGCACAAATGTGGAATATCTATGCCTACACTTATTATTTGCAGGAACATTATAAGGAAAGTATTGATGCCTATGAAAATCTTATAGCATTACCAGATGTTCCGGAAGGTTTGATCACCAGTTCGTTAAATACTCTGAGCCAGTTGTATTTCACCATTGAAGATTATCAAAGAACTATCGATACGGCCAAGCAATTCATACAATATGTAAATAGAGCACCGCCTGAAATTTTCTTGTTAATAGGGCAGGCTTATTACCAGCTCAGTCAATATGAAAATGCGTTGGAACCGATCAAGCAAGCGATTAATTTAAATAGAGAAAATGGGAAAAAAGCCAAAGAAAGCTGGTTGTTGTTGTTGCGAGCCATATATTTTGAATTAAATGATTATGAAAATATGATAGCAACGCTCATAGAATTAATAAAAATTAGTTCTAAGGAAGAAAATCTCCGGGCATTGGCTGCAGCATATAGTCAGACACAAGATACGAAAAAGCAACTTGCTGTATTAGAGGCACTACATGAGCAAGGTCTAGTTAAATCTGAAAAAGATATACTGACTTTATCGAATCTATATTTAATTCACGAAGTACCCTATAAAGCAGCAAAATTGCTGGAAATGGGTTTAAATGAAAACTTGGTTAACGAAAAATTTTCAAATCTCAAACTGTTAGCGCAGGCCTGGAATCAGGCACGGGAAGATGAAAAATCTCTAATCCCACTTAAAAAAGCAGCTGAATTGTCAAATGATGGTGAACTTTTTGTTCGATTAGGCCAGGCTTATATCAACCTGGGACAATGGGAAAATTCAGTGAAAGCATTACATGAAGCATTAAACAAAAAAAGTGTAATTCGAGTTGATACCGTAAATATTATGCTAGGTATGGCACTGTTCAACCAAAAACGATTTGCATCAGCAAGACATGCTTTTGAAAAAGCCGGCAAGGACTTGCGCAGTAAACATACAGCTGAACAATGGATTGCATATGTAGAAAGTGAACAGGCACGTGCTGAATTAATTCAATCGGAAGATTTATAAAACAAAAAGGATCTTTGCTGGGTGTGGCAATTTCTAATCGGGAGAATAGCTGGAGTCAGCTTCAACTCAAGATCAGTTTAGACTGGGACGCTACTGAAAACCTGATTCTTTATACCTCCTGGCGTGGGCTTCAAGAGTGGCGGCTTTAGTAATTCCGGTATTGTCGCAACGTTTGTCGGGGCAGGTTTTGGTATCAGCGACACTATCTCCGATACCTTATATTAAGGTTATATAGGCTGAACATTTAATAATGTGCTAGTCTAAGTCATCATGAATAGCTATAGATCTAACATAACCTCTGCCTTCTTGGCTTTCCTGGTCACAATTTTTTATTGTGGGGTTGTTATTGCTGGTGAAGCCCCTATACCTGCTGATGATCAAATATCTACTGGACCGTTAATTCTTCCTGAGGAAGATGAACCGGGTGTAGAAAAGAAATGTTTAACTGTTTGTGAAAAATGGGGTGAAGCCTGCACCATTAACCCACGCACCGGTAATCGCAGATGCCGCAGGGTATGTAAGCAGCTAGGGAAAGAGTGTTTTTAATCTAATTATTGAAAAATCAGGTAATTAGTTTGAAATAAGTTTTGCATTACGGATCATGTTGAGCGGTAAAACTTCCGGTGCAGGGGTACATTCAATGTGCTGAATATTACTGTAAGGAATAATATAGAGCGTACCGTTAGCTTCAATCGCTAAAGCCGTGCGGGAAAGTGCTTGTTCAATGTCTTCGCCGAGTCCCATTGTCTTTGCTTCCGTCCACTCAACTTCAAATTTTAGCGGTTCACCATGAACCCGATAGACGGTTATAGCAGCTCGATTATTTTCACCCATGTTGTTATTTAATGTATTAACTGCTTTTTAAAATAATATTGAGTCAGCATTTTCCTTTACCTTCCAACCCATTTTTTGTAATGCCTCCCGGCTCTGTTGACTTACCGTGCCTGATACCAACAGATGTTTTTCATTGATACCTTCCATTAAAGTAACTCTCTGGGTCATTATGCTGATTACGGCAGCAATCCCTTTTGTCCATAACAGGTAATCCAGTGGTACATTAAAAACTATATTGCCATCTTTTGTTTTTCCTGCAGAAATTTCACCGACAGCAATAAAACTATTCAGGGGTTTTACTTTACTATTGTATGCAGCATACATTTGCGCTTGTCTTTGGCGGAAAAAGGCAATGTCTGGGTTGTCGGTTAATGTTGCAAACTTTATAAATTCTTCACGACCCGATGTGTTTCCCATACTATCGATGGCTGCCACTAACAGGGTTTGTTCCAACGGTGTATATACACCGTTGGCAATAAATATATCGGCAACATCTTTATGAACACCCATTGCGGCCAGTTTTGCACGGTTCAACTTGCGCAAATCAGCAGGTGCTTTATCGCGCATCACATTTGCCATTAACTCGCTTCCAGCAGTAACAGAGACTGCAACACCGGCACCGCCGGGTACGGCCATCAATAAACCACTCATCACCAGTGTACCGGTACCACTTGCGCCTGCAAGAGCATTAAGTTGGTCCTGGAGAATTTTGTTATGTGAATACACATCAATA
>CAZCXC010000288.1:0-6188 GCA_964502505.1 uncultured Enterobacteriaceae bacterium | reverse complement strand
GTGAATGGAATAGACAGTGATAATAGAATGCAGGATATTGGTTGGGCACTCAGTCTTGCTTATCCAATCAATCGTCGTTCGGGTATCAGTGTTAAATATATTGGTACGCGTACACAGGAATCAACCGGACTTGATTCTGATTCTCTGACTATAGGGTTGTCCCTTTCATGGTGAACGTAAACAGTTATAAAAATGAAATTCGCAATACGTAAATCACTTGATAAATTGATATCCAACATCAATGCGCCGGTTTCAAAATATGATGTCCATTTATCCTCGGCTGATGAATGACTGTAGCATGGAGATTAATAATGAAAATTAACAATAATTTATCGGTTATGCAGTCAACTACGTAAGTATGTTCGTAGATGACCGTATAGTTTTTGGGAGATTATTCACTCATACTTTTGAATCAACAGGATTTGATTCTGATATATTAAGCGCAGGTATTTCCATTTTATGGTGAACAAAAATAGATGAGGTTTTCTAACGATGAAATTAAATAATAAATTTTTGGTGCTCATACAATTAATCTTTATATTGACTTTATCTAGTGCTAACACAATGGCCGATAATGCACCAATGATATGTGCCGTTACTCAGGCTATATCATGCCAGAAGGGTGGTGATTGTATTTCGGGTAGTGCTGGCGATCTCAATATGCCACTGTTTTTAAAGATCAATCCTGAAAAGAATGAAATAGTGAGTAAGAAAGAAAACGGTGAGAAAAAAATATCGATTATTAAACAAACAAGCAGTGACAAAGATAACCACTTTGTCATATACCAGGGTGTTGAACAGGGGGGTGCATGGAGTACAGTGGTTGACAAGACCACAGGCAGTATGACCATTTCCATCGCTGCTGGTGAAAGTGATGCCTATATTATTTACGGTGCCTGTTCCACTTCCTTACTAAAGCCTTGAATAGTCTGTTGCTGAATCTGAGGTTAACGAGATGAAAATGATAAAAATATTTTATGTGTTTGCGGTACTGCTACTCACAAGTAATGCTGTAGTTGCAGACTGCCATGATACTTTGAATAGTGCTGCCCGGGGTGCTGCCGGGGGGGCGATGATTGGCGCAATAGCCGGTGACGCTGGAAAGGGTGCAGCTATAGGCGCCTTGGGTGGTGCAGTCGTAGGTAGTTCGTGTCGAAGGTCTAATGAAGACAGAACTGCAGGACAGGATATAGCCAGAGGCGCTGCTACCGGGGCGGCTATAGGTGCAATCTCTGGTAATGCCGGAAGGGGTGCCGCAGCCGGGGCATTATTTGGAGGTGTTCGCCACGGTCGTCGCAGGAGATAATTCCGTAAGTAATCCCAATAAATAATTATTAAGGTGAGGTTCTAGAGAAATGGGGAATCGAGTTTTTTATTTTATTATTGTAATCATGTCATCTACATTTGCTGGATGTACGGCTCACTATCCAGTCAATGAGCCCATTACTAATATTAGTGAGAGTGAAGGCTATAGAATAGAGTTAGTCCGTAAAAGTCCAGATCGTGCTGAGTCTTTACTAGTTTTAGTCGCTTTTTCCGGTGGTGGGACACGGGCAGCGGCATTTTCTTATGGGGTAATGGAAGCACTGCGTGATGTCAAAGTAAACTGGGAAGGTCAGGAACGGCGATTGCTGGATGAAGTTGATGTTATTTCTTCAGTATCAGGCGGTAGTTTTCCGGCAGCATATTATGGATTATTTGGTGATCGTATTTTTGAAGATTTTGAGGAAAAATTTCTCAAGGTCGATGTGGAAGGCCATTTAAAGGGTAGTTTTTTGAACCCCTTTAACTGGGTTGTGTTAGGTTCTCCTTTGTTTGGTCGTAGTGATTTTGCTGCTGAATATTACGATGAGATTCTGTTTGAAGGCAAAACATTTGGTGATATGTTAAAGCGGGAAGACGCACCGTTAATACAAATAAATGCTACTGAAGTATCGACAGGCACTCAATTTACCTTCGTTCAAAATATATTTGATTTAGTGTGTTCAGATTTATCGGCTTTTCCTGTCTCGCGTGCGGTAGCGGCGTCTTCTGCCGTACCCGTACTATTCAGTTCAATAACAATTAATAATCGTGCAGGCACATGTGGTCATGAATTGAGTCCGTACGCGAAGGCTGCATTGGCTGATCAAAAACGTTTTTCCAGGCGTCGTCATCTGCTTGAGAAATATATTAAATATCTTGACAGTGAAACCTATCCTTATCTTCATCTTTTTGATGGTGGGTTGACTGATAACCTCGGTATTCGACCTGGTTTGAACCGTTTTGCAATAGCGGGGGATGCTTGGGAGTTCGCGAAAGTAAGAAAAATGGAAGGCATAAAGCGTCTTGTATTTATTGTTGTTAATGCCCAATCTGAAGCCAAGACGCATTACAGCAAGCGGGCAAACTCTGTACCGTTATTTGATGCAATACTGGGAGCAACGTCGATTCCGTTGAATGAATATACGTTTGAATCGCTGGTGATGTTAAAAGTCACACTGAATAAATTCAAAGATCAAATGGTTGCGGGGCGTTGTGCTGACAAGGAATATACTAGTAATAATACGAATGATTGTGCAGATTTCAAGGATCACCTTATATATGTTGACCTTGACCAATTGCCGGATAAAGAACAAAGGGAACGACTTAAACACTTACCAACATCGTTTGTATTAAAGCCGGAAGAAGTGGATGAACTGAAACAGGCAGCAAAAACAGTGTTGTTAAACTCAAAAGAATTACAGCAACTATTAAATGATTTAAAATAATTACAAATGGCTTATCTTATAAATTAATCAAAGTATGCTTTTTTAGGTTAGACTGTAATAAGTTATTGAGTATCGAGAGGGGCTTTAAATGAAAAATATATTGAAGAAATTAGCGATTATATTACCGGTGGTTTTATTATTTTCTATTCCAGTCTATGCTGATACCACTTTACTTGGTGTAAAGGTACGTCACGATCGAAAATTTGACTTTAGTCAACTTAATGATAAATATCAGTGGATAAAAAGAAAGGATTCTTCCAGGAATTATTATGCATCAACTGATCCTGATATTAATGAATATTTTTTATCAGTGATTAATAGGAATTTAGCTGAGAAAGGCTTTCAGCAGGCATATGATGGTAGCGCCAGCTTTGGTATAGATTATGAAGTTGTTATAAAAAAAGAAGGCAAACAGGCATCATTAGAAAGAACACTTAATGACCTAAGAAAGAAAAGATACAGTAAAACTCATATTCCCCAATTACCAAACATTGAAGACATGAAAGCTGGGACAATAATATTAAATATTGTAGATATGGAAACCGGTTATTTAATCTGGATAGGTCATTCAGAAGTAGTGGTGGTTGAGAAAAAAAACAGAGAGGAATTAATCGATCAATTTGTTACAAAAATGCTGGCTGAATTCCCGCCAAAATAATCAAGTCCTTAATCATTATCGTAACCTAACTAAATTGTTAGAGTAGGTACAGATGGGAAATAAAAAATGAAAATAATTACAATAATTACCAAGCCCAATCTATTCTTGCCGTACTTTCTGATTATTTTTCTTACAGTATCATCTTTGTCTGTTCATGCTGATGATGGTAGTCCGGGTCAAATTGTGAAGAAGACTATTGATCAGGTGCTTGCAGTTTTGGATGACGAGACATTAAGTAAAGAGCAAAAGCGGCGGTTTGTTTATAAAACTGCCAGCAAACAGATTGATTTTAAATCCATGGCACAGAGGATATTAGCAACGAATTGGGATAGAGCTGATAATCAACAGAAAGCAGAGTTTGTGTTTCTTTTTGAAAAGATTCTTTTAAATGACTATTGGACACGAATGAATAATTATTCGGGTGAACGCGTAGAATACTATGCTGTTTCTGTTGAACAAAAAAAGTATGCGACAGTAGATACAGTGATTATTAGAGACGGTTCAAATGTGGAAATACCCATTACCTATCGCATGGAACTTAAAGAGGGTGTTTGGCGAGCCTATGATTTCTTGGTGGAATCACTAAGCTTGGTGCAGAATTATCGTCGAGAATATCAGGCAATAATAAAGAATCACGGGATTCAGGGATTGCTTGAGCATATGCATAGAGAAATTTAAATTATTAGAACTGACGATTGAAGAGTCACTCAGGTTTTATGCGAATCAATTTTGAAAGCGCCTAGATGCAAGCGGTAATTGCTATTTGAAATACAAATAGAATAGGGGCTTTTCAAGTCCCTTTTCTTTATTTTTACCATTATGACTCCACAGGAATCAATTAATACTTTTAGAAAATTATTCATTCCGTTTTACTATCACTACAGTAACATCATCCATTTGTGGTTCACCAGCAGTGAAACTTAAGACTTCTTTATACATTTCATTGATCATCTGTTCTGCATCAAGGTGATGCAGTCCTTCAATTGCATTGACTAATCGTTCAATCCCAAATCGTTCGCCATCGATGTTTGCCCATTCGAAAAATCCGTCAGTAACCATTACCAGGCTATCGCCGGATTTAAATTCTATTATGTTAGTTTGACTAGATGCGTTATTTGCCATGATACCGAGTGGTGGTTCATCGGCCCCCCATTGCACTACCTCATTTTCTTTCGCTTTGTAAAAGAAAGTTGGCGCATGTCCGGCAGAATAAAAGATCATTTTATTTTTTACCGTATCAAGAATGCCAATAGCGGCCGTGATAAAAAGTCCGGGAGATAAATCATCGGTAATTAACTCATTAACAGAGGACATGATGGCTTGCAGATCATTTTGTGTACGGGTTGAAGCCCTGAAATAGGCTCTACATACTGCAACAATCAGTGCAGGGCCAATACCATGCCCAGTCACATCAGCAATACTGATGGCTATCTTATTATCTGGTAATTCCTGCCAGTCATAATAATCGCCACCCGTTTTATCAGCGGCTTGATTAATGCCTGCAATTTTATAATGTCCAATTTTTATTGGTTCTGAAGGGAGTAGACTTTGTTGAATATTTTTTGCAATATCCATTTCATTTTCGACGCGCTCCTTTTCAAGTCGGGTTTTTTCTGCATTTCGCTGTTCTGTAATATCCAACGTGTAACTGATAACGCCCGTAACATTATTATTACTATCAGTTATTGGTGAGAGGGAGGTATGTACGAGTACTTCCTTGCCTGATTTTTTTCGCATCGGTGCTTCAAAAGTAATCGTGCCATGTTTTTTTAGCATGGAGATCATTTCATCCTGACTGATATTTTCCTTCGTTTCTGGATAAAGGAAATACACTGGACGTCCAATAGCTTCCTCTGCCGTATAACCAAGCTGTTTTAGTGCACCTTTGTTCCATTGTGTAATTATACTGTTGAGATCTGTAACGATCACAGCATCGTGGATATGATCGATTAACATTGCTTGTTGACGTAATTTCTCTTCATTTTGTTTTTGCTTTGTAATATCTAAGGTATAACTGACAATACCTGTTATATTATTTTGGTCATCAGTCAGGGGGGACAGTGAAGTATGAACAAAAATATTTTCTCCATTTTTCTTTGTCATTATAGCTTCAAATTTCAGTTCACCTTTTTCCTTTAATAAGGAAATTAATTCATGCTGGCTAAAATTTTTGTCTTTCGATTCGGGGTATAGGAAATATATAGGGCGACCTAACGCCTCATTTGATGTATAGCCAAGTTGTTTTTCAGCACCCTTGTTCCACTCGATAATATCGCTGTTTAAATCAGTCACAATGACAGCATCATGAATTTGATTGATCAGTTTTTCCATATTCAACATTTTAATACGATGAATATTTTGAATTATTTATTACCATGTTGCCGATCAGTAAGATGCGCACCCACCAAACTTGCAACCAGTACTGCGATATAGATTTGCCCACATATTGCTTCGAGGTACGCCAGGGCACGGGCATAATGATTGACAGGGCTAATATCACCATAGCCTAGTGTAGTCAGTGTGACAAAGCTATAGTAAATGTAATTCCATGAATCACGGCTATTTGAATTTAAAGAGAGTCCTTTAAATGCACCTGGATCAATGATGCTCAGGAATTCATATAACAACACCCAAACAATCCCCAAAAGCATATAAATGCAAATTGAGCCAACAAGTTTATTTGAAGTTATACTGCCACTAAAAAGTATGTACCTCATTGCAATAATTATTGACAAAATACAAAATAACAAGGTATTGAATAAGTTGATTATAAATAATGT
>CAZCXC010000287.1:0-12276 GCA_964502505.1 uncultured Enterobacteriaceae bacterium | reverse complement strand
GTAAGGGACAAATGTTGATTGAAGTAACTGACGCGAACAATATTTATATTCCTCGTTTTTGTTATCACCATAAGTTATCTGTCGCAGCGAATTGCCGTATGTGTCTAATTGAAGTTGAGAAGGCACCGAAACCTTTACCAGCCTGTGCTACACCGGTAATGGATGGGATGAAAGCATTTACTAAATCACCCAAGGCTATCAGTGCACAAAAGGCAGTTATGGAATTTTTACTGATCAATCATCCGTTAGATTGTCCCATCTGTGATCAAGGTGGTGAGTGCGATTTGCAGGATTTAGCCATGGGCTATGGTCGTGATATCTCTCGCTACCAGGAGAAAAAGCGCGTTGTTAAAGATAAAAATATAGGTCCATTAGTACAGACTGATATGACGCGTTGTATTCATTGTACGCGCTGTGTTCGTTTTGGTGATGAAATTGCAGGTTTACCGGAACTCGGTGCGACAGGACGTGGCGAACATATGGAGATTGGCACCTATATTGAAAAAAGTATGGTGTCTGAAATGTCAGGGAACGTTATTGATCTTTGTCCCGTTGGTGCATTGACATCCAAGCCATTTCGTTTTTCTGCACGAACTTGGGAAATGACACAACAAGACAGTATCGCTCCCCATGATGCCGTGGGGTCTAACATTCATATCCACACAACAGGTAGTTATGTAAAGCGTGTTGTTCCTGCAGAGAATGAACAAATTAATGAAGTCTGGTTGTCTGATCGTGATCGGTTTAGTTATGAAGGGTTATACAATAATGATCGATTACTAGCACCCATGATCAAAAAAAATGGTGAATGGAGAGAGACTGATTGGGAAACTGCACTCGCATTTGCAAAAGATCAACTACAGGCAGTTATAGATTTAAACAGTGTTGATCAAATAGGCGCATTAGCATCACCTACATCAACATTGGAAGAACTTTATTTATTACAAAAATTGATGCGAGGTATTGGTTGTCCAAATATCGATCATCGTTTACGTCAACGAGATTTCAGTGATCAAGATATAGCACCTGTTTTCCCCTGGCTGGGGCAATCAATTGCAGAACTCGAACAATTGGATACTGTTTTACTCGTAGGTAGCAATGTGCGCAAAGAACAGCCAATAATTAATCACCGACTGCGCAAAGCAGTGATGCGGGGATGTGAAATTTCTGTAGTCAATACGCTGGACTATGATTTTAATTTTAATATATCTCAAAAATTTATATCGTCACCGGCAGATCTGCCGTGCACACTTGCTGCAATTCTCAAAGCAGTAAACAAAAATGCAACAAAACGATCAGATGATGAACTTCTGAAGTTAATTAATTCTATTGATATATTAGAAGAACACGAAATCGTGGCAAAGCAGCTAATGGGATGTGAAAAAGGAAGCTTATTACTCGGTAATCTTGCAATCGCACACCCTGAGTTTTCAACTATCAGGGCGCTTGCAGGTGAAATTTCAAAATCAACCAATATTTCATTTGGTTATTTAAGCGAAGCAGCTAATACAAGTGGTGCCTGGCTTAGTGGTGTATTGCCACATAGAGAAACTGCTGCTGTTCAAGCTGATAACAAAGGACTTGATGCCTATTCAATGTTAGATGAATCGTTAAAAGCTTATGTCCTACTTGGTTTGGAACCGGAGCTTGATTGTTGGGATGGTAATAAAGCATTGCATGCTATGAACACAGCAGACTGTGTAATTTCGTTTACAGCCTATCGATCAGAAGCAATGGATGACTATGCAGATGTATTGTTACCGATCGCACTGTTTGCAGAATCATCGGGAACATACATTAATAATGAAGGCCGATCCCAGAGTTTTAATAGTGTTGTTACCCCTCCTGGTGAAGCACGTCCGGCATGGAAGGTATTACGTGTGTTAGGCAATTTGTTTGAACTGGATAAGTTTGATTACAACACGTCAGTTGAGATCAGGGATGAATTACAAGTATTGATTGATGGTATTACACCAAGTAATCAAGATAAATGGGGGATGCCAGCACCCTTACAAACAGGGAATGGTGAATTACAGCGAATTACTGATGTACCTATGAACGCAATTGATCCATTAACAAGACATGCAGAATCATTACAACAAACCAATGATGTCGCTGATGGAAAAATCCATATTAGTGCTGAACTTGCGCAACAAATTGGAGTAGATGATGGTGAACTGGTAAAAGTTGATCAAGATGAGTGTTGTATAAATTTACCTGTCATGATCGATCCACGAGTACCTTCGAATTGCGTACAACTTCATGCAGCACAATCCTGTCATGCAGAATTAGGTGCATGGTACGGTAACGTTAAATTAACGAAAGCCTGATCCGATGATGGATTTTATTAGTAATAATTTAATATCCCCGTTTGTCGAATTCTTGTTTCCAACAATGATACAGACACATTTAATTTATACGCTTGAAACTGTGGTGAAAATTGCGGCTATCTTAATACCGGTATTGTTCACTGTTGCATACATTACATACGCAGAGCGTAAGATCATTGGTTTTATTCAGGTAAGACAAGGACCCAATCGTGTTGGTTTTTTTGGTCACTCACTGTGGGGCTTAGGTCAACCAATTGCGGATGCGGTTAAGTTAACTTTCAAAGAAATTGTCATACCGACAGGTTCCAACAAAATTTTATTTATCATGGCCCCAATTCTTTCGCTTGCACCATCATTAGCCGCGTGGGCTGTTATTCCTTTCAATGATACTTTGGTACTGGCTGACATTAACGCAGGCTTAATATATGTATTGGCACTTACGTCGCTGGCAGTTTATGGCGTGATTATTGCCGGATGGGCCTCGAATTCAAAATACGCTTTTTTAGGAGCCATGCGATCAGTGGCACAGCTTGTTGCTTATGAAATAGCCATGGGATTTGCATTGGTGGGTGTATTAATTGCAGCAGGGAGTCTTAATTTAGGCGAAATTGTACAGGCCCAGAGTGGGAGTTTTATTCATTGGTTCTGGTTACCTTTAATACCTTTATGTGTTTTGTATTTTATATCGGGTGTCGCGGAGACCAACCGTGCCCCATTTGATGTGGCCGAAGGTGAGTCTGAAATAGTTGCAGGGTTTCATGTTGAATACGGTGGTATGGCCTTTTCCGTCTTCTTTATGGCGGAATACGCTAACATGATCATGATTTCGATACTGACTGCGATCATGTTCTTTGGGGGCTGGTTATCACCTTTTCAAGGAATACTTCCCAATTCTGTTTTTACTGTACCTATAATTGGAAGTTTTCTTGGTGAGGGTCTACATTGGTTGTTGGCCAAGACATCAATTTTCTTATTTTTGTTTCTGTGGTTCAGGGCAACGTTTCCACGTTACAGATATGACCAAATTATGCGTTTAGGTTGGAAAGTATTTATTCCTATCACGATTGTTTGGCTAGTCGTAACATCTGTGCTCGTCATTTCAGAAGTCCCACCATGGTTTAATTAATTTATGGTGATTTAAAATGATTCAAGAGATTAAAAATTATTTAACTAGTTTATTCCTCTGGGAATTACTTAAAGGTATGCGGTTGACTGGGAGATATCTTTTTAAGCGTAAAATCACGGTGCAATATCCGGAAGAAAAAACTCCACAATCAAATCGTTTTCGTGGTTTACATGCCTTACGCCGATACCCAAACGGTGAAGAACGTTGTATTGCGTGTAAACTTTGCGAAGCAGTTTGTCCAGCCGTAGCAATAACCATTGAATCAGAACAACGTGAAGATGGTAGCCGGCGTACCACACGTTATGATATTGATCTTACAAAATGTATCTTTTGTGGATTTTGTGAAGAATCTTGTCCTGTTGATTCAATTGTTGAAACACGTATCTTTGAATACCACGGGGAACAACGTGGAGATCTGATAATGACAAAAGAAAAATTACTCGAGATTGGTGATTTGGCAGAGAAGCAAATTGCTGAAGATCGAGCAGAAGATGCTATGTATAGATAAATCTTAATAAGAATATGGTTGAACAGATTGTCTTTTATATTTTTTCCGGACTGTTGCTGATATCCGCCAGCATGGTGATTACAGTACGCAATCCGGTTTTTGCCGCACTTTTTTTAGTTTTATCATTTTTTTCTAGTGCCGCTATTTGGTTACTGCTTGAAGCGGAATTTTTAGCTATTGTGCTTGTGTTGGTTTATGTCGGTGCTGTTATGGTGTTGTTTTTATTTGTAATAATGATGTTGGATGTCAATCTTGCACCATTACGTGAAGGATTTGCACGTTACCTGCCAATTGGTCTGGGGGTAGCAGTATTAATGGTTATCGCCATGGGTTTGGTAATCGGTTCTGCTCAGATTAATCTGGAACAGGTAGCAGTAATTAAACATGGTCCTGAATATAGTAATACTGCTGAATTAGGTAAAGCTCTATATACAGATTATTTATATCCACTTGAAATTGCCGGAGCGATTTTATTAGTGGCTATTATTGCGGCTATCTCATTGACAATGCGTAAGCCAAAAAGTTATAAGGCGCAAAAACCTGAACAGCAGATTGCAGTGAAGAAAGAAGATCGAATTCGAATAGTCAAAATGGATTCAGAGAAAAAATAGACAAAAACAAATAACTAATAACTAATAAAAATGATAACTTTGTCCAATGTTTTAATGCTAGCTGCTATATTGTTTTGTATCAGTGTCGCCGGCATTTTTATAAACCGTAAAAATGTCATAATTTTACTGATGTGTATTGAATTGATGTTGCTTTCAGTCAATATGAATTTTATTGCCTTCTCACATTTTCTAAATGATATACATGGTCAAATATTTGTTTTTTTCATCCTGACTGTAGCTGCAGCCGAATCTGCTATTGGTTTGGCAATTATTATCGTTCTGTTTCGCAACCGGCATACCATTAACGTTGATGATCTTAATTCCATGGAAGGATAATCATGTTTGAGAATATGGGAACGGTTTATCTCTGGATCGTATTAGCACCATTGGCAGGTTCGATTATTGCTGGGCTATTTGGCAAAGCCATCGGGCGGAGCGGGGCACATTGGATTACTATCATTGGTGTTGGTATTTCAACTCTATTATCTCTGTACGCCTATAAATATATTATGTATGACGGGGGAGATATATATAACGCAACAGTATATACATGGCTTAGTAGTGGAGGGGTTGATTTTCAAGTTGGTTTTCTAATTGATAAGCTTTCAGTCACCATGATGGTAGTTGTGAGTTTTGTGTCATGGATGATCCATATCTATACCATCGGTTATATGCACGATGATCCTGGGTATCAACGTTTTTTTAGTTATATATCATTATTTACTTTTTCAATGTTAATGTTGGTGATGTCCAATAATTTTCTGCAATTATTTTTTGGTTGGGAGGCTGTTGGTCTTGTTTCATATTTATTGATTGGGTTCTGGTTCAAGCGTGAATCTGCAATTTTTGCCAGTTTGAAAGCTTTTATTGTGAACAGGGTAGGTGATTTTGGTTTCCTGCTCGGGATCGCTGCTGTACTGATGTATTTCAATACCCTCGATTATATTGATGTATTTAACCAGGCGGAGGGTTTGGCTGGTACTACGGTAAATATAATAGGTGACCAACAATGGTCGGTAATAACACTGATTTGTATTTGTTTATTTGTAGGTGCTATGGGTAAATCAGCACAGATGCCGCTGCATGTCTGGTTGCCTGATTCTATGGAAGGCCCGACACCAATCTCTGCACTGATACATGCGGCAACAATGGTCACGGCCGGTATCTTTATGGTTGCACGAATGTCCCCACTGTTTGAACTATCGGAAACGGCATTAAGCTTTATCTTGATTATCGGTGCGGTGACGGCCTTGTTTATGGGCTTTTTGGGTTTAGTTCAAAATGACATCAAAAGGGTTATAGCTTATTCCACATTATCGCAACTAGGTTATATGACAGTTGCCTTAGGCGCATCTGCTTATGGCATTGCTATTTTTCATCTGGTAACACATGCTTTTTTTAAGGCGTTACTGTTTCTTGCCGCTGGATCAGTCATTATCGCTATGCACCATGAGCAGGATATGCGCAAAATGGGTGGCCTGTATAAATACATGCCAATCACCTGGCTTACTTGTTTTATAGGCTCAATAGCTCTGATTGGTTTTCCTCTTACTTCTGGATTTTTTTCCAAGGATGCAATTATTGAAGCCGTGCACCTTTCAACCATACCAGGATCAGATTTTGCGTATATGGCTGTTTTATCCGGTGTCTTTATTACTGCACTCTATAGTTTCCGCTTATTCTTTTTAACGTTTCATGGCAAAGAAAGGATGGACAAGCACACTTGGGAGCATTTGCATGAGTCACCTGCAGTGGTCACAGTCCCATTGATAGTACTTGCCATCCCTTCACTCATCATTGGTGGCTGGATGATGGGGCCAATTATTTCTGGCGAATATTTCGCTGATGCCGTTATGGCCCCTGAATTACAATTGGATTATCACGGACTATTATCATTTACCGGGCATGCCTTTTTGCATGGCCTCTTTTCACCTGTTTACCTCGCATTCGCTGGAATTTTTGTAGCCTGGCTGTTGTATATCAAATTCACTGACATACCTGAAAAGATCGCTAAATACTTTAGTTTGATTCATCGTTTATTACTGAACAAATATGGTTTTGATGACTTTAATCAGGCCGTGTTTGCCGGTGGGGCACGAGGAATAGGCCGCTTTTTCTGGCACACGGGTGATGTTAAATTAATTGATGATTTGCTAGTGAATGGATCAGCACTGACTGTCCGGTGGTTTTCTGGAGTAGTACGACACGTACAAACGGGTTATCTCTATCACTATGCCTTTGCGATGATTATTGGTTTGCTGCTTTTGCTGGGTCTATTTGTACATAACATTATCTAGGAACTGATAATTTAATGCTTTCTGAATTACCCTTACTGAGCCTTTTAATCTGGGCTCCGATATTAGGCGGGTTGTTTGTATTGTATGCGGGTGATCGTCAGGAGATGACAGTCAAATATTTTGCATTAGGTGTTTCAGTGATCACTTTTTTACTGTCTACGCTTTTATATATTCAATTTGATTACCAAACCTGGAGTATGCAATTTATAGAAAAGACGCCATGGATTTCTCATTTCAATATTAATTATCACCTTGGTGTGGATGGTATAGCAGTTCCATTAATTATATTGACGACATTTACAACTGTTCTTGTAATTTTGGCAGGATGGGAGGTGATAGAGAAACGAATATCTCAATATATGGCTGCTTTTCTAATTATGGAGGGATTAATGAATGGTGTCTTTGCGGCGATGGACATCATTCTGTTTTATGTTTTTTGGGAAGCAATATTAATACCCATGTTTTTAATTATAGGTATATGGGGTGGACCGAGAAGGGTTTATGCGACGATTAAATTTTTTCTCTATACATTTCTTGGGTCAGTTTTTATGCTGGTTGCATTTCTTTATCTTTATTTTCAATCCGGTAGTTTCAATATCCATGATTTACATGCATTACCCTTAGGGCTGACAGCACAGAAATATATTTTCATTGCTTTTTTATTAGCGTTTGCAGTCAAGATTCCAATGTGGCCCGTACATACCTGGTTACCTGATGCGCATGTGGAAGCACCCACAGGTGGTTCTGTCATTTTAGCAGCGATCTTGTTGAAGATGGGTGGCTATGGTTTTTTACGTTTTAGTTTACCTATCGTGCCTGATGCGAGTCAGGTATTTGCCAATTTTATGATCGTGCTTTCATTAATTGCCATCGTTTATATCGGTTTTGTAGCCTTGGTACAGCATGACATGAAAAAGCTGATTGCCTATTCCTCAATATCCCATATGGGTTTTGCGACTTTAGGTTTTTTTATTGTATTTAGTATATATGCGAGCACTGGTTCAATAGATGGTGCGTTGATGGGCATGGAAGGTGGTATGGTACAAATGATTTCACATGGTTTTATTTCTGGTGCTTTATTTTTGTGTGTAGGTGTGATGTATGACCGTGTCCATAGCCGGGAAATTAAAGACTATGGGGGCGTTGCGAATACCATGCCTCGTTTTGCGGCATTTATGATGTTATTTGCCATGGCGAATGCAGGCTTACCAGGCACGTCCGGTTTTGTGGGTGAGTTCATGGTTATTTTAAGCAGTTTCAAGGCTAATTTCTGGATTGCTTTTTTGGCAGCAACCATCTTAGTCCTTGGGGCTGCCTATACCTTATGGATGTATAAGCGGGTTATCTTCGGAGATATTGCTAATGATAATGTAGCAGAACTCAAGGATATTGATGGCAGAGAAACCATGATTCTATTGTTATTAGCTATTGCCGTTTTGTTGTTTGGACTTTGGCCTTATCCTTTAGTCGAAATGATGCACCCAACTATCGAGAATTTGCTGGAGCATGTTACCCAATCCAAATTAGGTTGACACTATAAAAGATGAAAGCTGAGCTTTTATTATTATTACCGGAAATAAGCCTGTTAACCTTGGCTTGTATTGCTCTTGTGTTTGATACTTTTGTTAAAGAGACTTCTCGAAGGAAAACCTACTATTTAGTTCAATTTTCTCTACTCATTACTATTGCAGCAATCATTTATAGTTTCAATGGTCAGACAGAAGTTGCCTTTGTTAATACATTCATCAGTGATGTGATGAGCGTAACACTCAAACTTTTTATTTGTTTTTATACGATTATTATTTTTGTTTATTCACGCGAATATTTAGTAGAGCATGAATGGATGCAAGGTGAATATTTTATTCTTGGGTTGTTTGCTGTTTTAGGCATGATGGTTATGGCATCTGCCTATAGTTTGCTCACTGTCTATTTGGGATTAGAACTACTCTCGTTGTCATTATATGCCATGGTCGCGATGCATAGGGATTCAGTACCGGCTACCGAAGCGGCCATGAAATACTTCGTATTAGGTTCACTCGCATCAGGTATGTTGCTGTATGGTATTTCGATTTTGTATGGAGTAACGGGGACATTAGAACTAGCACGCTTAGTAGAATTTATTGCTCAGCAAGAAAATAATGTATTTTTGGTATTTGGTTTAGTCTTTGTTGTAGTAGGCATAGCATTTAAATTGGGAGCAGTGCCATTTCATATGTGGATACCTGATGTCTATCAAGGCGCGCCAACTTCAGTAACATTATTTATTAGTAGCGCACCGAAATTAGCTGCCTTTGCTATGGCTATACGTCTTTTGGTTGATGGCATGCAACCACTTGTGAGTGATTGGCAAGGCATGCTAATAATTTTGGCTGTATTGTCAATGGCATTGGGTAACATTATTGCTATTTCACAGGCCAACATTAAACGTATGTTGGCTTATTCGACGATCGCGCATATAGGATTTTTATTACTAGGTATTATTTCGGGTAAAGCAGCAGGCTATGCAGGTGCCATGTTTTATGTCATTACCTATGCGTTGATGAGTATGGGTGCATTTGGCATGGTGATACTGCTCGGTCGTAAAGGTGTCGAAGCAGATAATCTGGACGATTTTATGGGGTTATCGGATCGTAATCCCTGGTTTGCTTTTATTATGATGTGTCTGATGTTTTCATTGGCAGGGGCACCACCCTTTGTTGGATTTTGGGCAAAATGGTTTGTATTGAAAGAATTAATCGCAGCAGGTTTTGTCTGGTTAGCTGCTGTTGCAGTTATCTTTTCAATTATTGGTGCTTACTATTATCTTCGTGTCATTAAACTGATGTATTTTGATAAGCCGCAGTCAATGACGGCAGTTAAAGCAACGAGACAAATGCGATTTGTGCTCAGCATAAATGGGCTGTCAATACTTGTTTTTGGTTTAATGCCAGGTTTTTTAATGTCATTGTGCATCGCTGCATTTTCCTAAAAATTCTAAATGTCAGCTACAATTGCTGTTGTAATACTTCTCATCATTATTTTTATAGCGGCAAATCTACCCTGGTTGAGTGAGCAGTTCCTTGTTGTCATCAGGCCAAAAGATAAAATAAAAAAAGCATGGATGTGCTGGTTGGAATGGTTAATTCTGTATTTTCTGATTGGGTTGCTCTCTATAGGGTTAGAAAAAAAGATTACTGGTGAAATCTATACAAAAGACTGGGAATTTTATGCCATAGGATTCTGTTTGTTTCTGGTCTTTGCTTTTCCTGGATTCATGTATCGGTATGAATTGAAACAACATATTAAAAGGTGGCAGAAAAGAAAATCGAACTTACGCAAAAATTGATAATAACGCTTATTTATTTTATTTTATCTTATCTATTCCAATCCTTCGTAATAGAACCATCAAGATTGTTTATCTATCCTGAACAACTGCCAGACTGCTAACAAATTATTCTTGAACTACTCGTTTTTCATCAGTAATCACCAGCTATCCTGTTGTATATACAGTATAATTACTATATTGATACTCCATGATGATTAGTTATCATTTAATATATAAATGTCGTTAATTTTCAGCTTCATGGAACCCTGTAGAAGGAATGAATATCAAATATGGGAGATAGAAAATTACTCATGAAAGGCGGTAATTAATGTTCTCAAATACCTGGTTAATTGACAGAATAGCCAAATGGTTTAATACGGTAGTTGAGACAGATCCGAACCATATCCCGTTGACAGATTTTGAGCGCTTAAGTGAAGAGCTACACCGGGGGGATGTTTTATTGGTTGAAGGCCATTCTCGCGTTAGTCAAATTATCAAATCAATAACCTATAGTCCATGGACACACTCAGCACTTTATATTGGTAGATTGGGAGGAATTAGCGATGGAAACTTAAAAAATAAAATTGCTGAGTTTTATACAGGAGATCTTCACCAGCAATTAATTGTTGAATCCATGCTGGGAGAGGGGACTGTCATAAATGCAGTATCTAAATATAAGAATGAACACCTTAGAATATGCAGGCCGAGAGGAATTTCTAAATCTGATCGACAACAAGTTATTGCTTATGCATTATCACAATTAGGTTATGAATATGATATTAGACATTTACTGGATTTGGCCCGTTTTCTAATACCCTACTCCGTTATTCCACGTCGATGGGGGTCAACACTATTTGCTCGTAACGCGGGTGAATCCACTAAAAATGTATGTTCCTATATGCTAGGCGAAGCCTTTGGCGCAGTTAATTTCCCAATTCTGCCAGTTGCAGAGCGATTAGATAATGGTAATTACAAGTTATACAGGCGTAATCCAAGATTATTGACGCCTAAAGATTTCGACTATTCACCCTATTTTGAAATTATCAAACATCCTTATCTTGGTCTCGATGATGTGGCGGCTTACAGGGCATTACCTTGGAATGAAGAAGGTGCTATATCAGATATGACGGGTGAATATCGAATTCCTGTTGATAAAAGTAATAGTGAGAATGAGTAACTATGAAAATTATGTGATTTTGTTATGTCTCTATTAATTACAAGTTTAGTTGTTATTTTAGTGTCAGCCTATTTGAGACTGACCGCGTGGTTATGGATCCTGATTTTTGCCACATTACTTACAGCTTTTAGCTATTTCACGGATATGTCATCGCTAACCATGACACTTTCATGGTCATTCTTTACACTCGTTTTGGTTCTTTTCGCATTAACCCCGTTAAGGCGTAACTTAATAAGTAATAAATTATTTAGCCTCTATAAAAAACTACTACCCAAGATGTCAACAACTGAAAAAGAAGCCCTTGAGGCCGGGACAGTATGGTGGGATGCCGAATTATTCAGTGGCAAACCTAATTGGAAAAAATTGTATTCACTACCAAAACCAAAGTTAAGTGCAGAAGAACAGGTTTTTTTAGACGGACCAGTTGAAGAGGTTTGTAATATGTTGGATGACTGGAAAATATCGAATGAAGATTTTGATTTACCTGAAGAGGTTTGGGAATTTTTAAAACAAGAACATTTTTTTGCAATGATTATACCTAAGCAATTTGGAGGGTTGGAGTTTTCTACGCTGGCCCATTCAGCTGTTGTTATGAAACTCTCAACGCGCAGTATTACTGCTGCGGTAAGTGTGATGGTCCCCAATTCATTAGGTCCTGGTATTTTACTCCTGGAGTACGGGACAGAAGAACAGAAGAAATATTATCTACCGCGTTTAGCGAGTGGAGCAGAAATCCCCTGTTTTGCATTGACTGCCCCTGATGCAGGCAGTGATGCGGGCGGTATGACTGATCAGGGGATTGTCTGTCGTAGCGAATTCGAAGGGAAACAAAACGTATTGGGAATTCGGCTGACCTGGAATAAGCGCTTTATTACCCTGGGTCCGATCGCAACATTACTCGGCTTGGCTTTTAAACTTTATGA
>CAZCXC010000286.1:0-3406 GCA_964502505.1 uncultured Enterobacteriaceae bacterium | reverse complement strand
TGTTTACCTTTCTAGGGGGTGCCACACAGCCAGCCTGACTCAGAATAAAAAGGGGACGGAGTCTGTCAGATCATATCTGAGTCAATACGATTAATCTTCTCTCGGAGTCTTATCCAATCGGCAAGATATGAATCTCACTTTAAATTAGCTGACGACTATAAAAAAGGGAAAGACCAACAAGAAAGGATTCTGGTACAGAACGGATTGTTGGAAATAGATCTGAAAGTGAACGTCCGCTTTCGACCCAAAGCGGACGTTCATAAAAGTGAGGCTATTGGTTCAATCGCTGTATACGCCACTACCAAATATATAGTCCTTGGTGCGGACCACCCATGACTTTTTATGCTTGCTCTCACCAGTTGCTGGTTGCTTCCACATATATTCTACCCAAACACCTTGTTCGGTTGCGCTATCGGCAATCATCTCACCAATCGAATTACCATCCGAGTTAATCAATTCACTATAAGCTATATGCGCAGTCCCCCCTCCAGCGATGTAGAGTCCATTATGATCAAGAACAAATATGTAAAGGTCTCCTTTGATAAACCCACCATCAGATTTTTTGAATTGTGCGAATGCTGACTCGGAACCGTATTGATCCACGTATGTGACTGCGTTCCTCACCAACTCTTGGGCATCGTTTTGTATGTCGGTTGCATTTGCCCCAATCCCGACTAAAAATAATAAAGTTGCTAGACAAATTGTTAATATTTTCATCACTAATCTCAACGAGATTTACGTTAATTATAGTTAAATTTCGAATCTCCACAGGATATATTCATTCTATATTCTCCAATGTTGTTAGTGATGCCAATGTCCGCTTTTGGCCGTTAGCGGACGCTGTCTGTCAGCTCAAATATGAGGGTTATTACATATAAAAATCTAAAGCAGAGTAGCTGATCACACATTGCCAAGGATGGCGGTTGTTAGACAACGATCACTTAGTCAACAGTTTAGCTCATGTATCCAGTAGGTTCCAAAAAGAAATGAATCGTAGGGTTCAGTTCATTTGTAATAAAATAATTCTTTAATTGATCCAATGCCGTATCACATAAACGGTGAAGAAATTTCCAAGGGTAGACTAGCTCTACACTAGTCGGAACAAAACCATTTTCTCCAATAGTTGAACTTTGATGGTAAAAGGGATCTTGATCGTCTTCACTAAACTCCATTCCGCACCCTGGTGTCCTAAGCTCATGAACTAGCGTGTTGCGGTAGGAGTAAAGTAGTTGGAAGTGCTGTAAGGACACTAGATCAATGCCTTCTAGCGGTGTGCGATGCTCTTTCGGTGCTGGCCACAAATGCTTAACTTCCTCAAAAGATGGGTCGTGGCTGATTGGCATAAGCGCGCCTCCATGAACGGGCAGCTTTTTAAACTTTCCTAAAGCCCACTCCCGCAAGTCCTGAAACGCCGGATCAGGATTCTTCCGTAAGAGCTGGACAAGATGCGGAAGACTAACTCTGTCTCCATCGGCCCATTGGCAGAATCGTTGAAGGAAATAGGTAAATCGGTCCCGGTTAGATCGTTTCGGAAATACTGATCCGGCAAGCGTATCGAGTACGCTAGCATAAAGAAGTCTGCGGTAGAGCTCCGCATGTTCTACCTGTAGCGTCTCGATCTCGTCGAGCTTCTTCTTAAAATACCCGACGAACCCATTGATGCTTTCCTGAAGTTTGTCTGACATATTATTTTCTGACAATATCGAGAACTGGATTCTCATTTTTCATCGCTGCTAAAACAACATACTCAAACCTGTCTGTCATAGATAATGTTTGTACTGCCGCTTCCCTTGCAAGCTGTTCCCGTTCTCTGTCATCTACCATATTGATTAACGGGATGACTTTTGCTGATGCGGTGTTCTTTAAAGCACCATCAGATGAAGAAAATAATTTTGCAATATGAACTGGTCTGATTACCTCGTGTTCATTTATCCCGACAACTTTTGAAATTAACTGCACTCGGTGTGCAATCCTGTCTGTTAATATTTGACCTATAACCTTTGCCGATATAATTGGGATCACTGTATCAACGCAATCAGGTATGGGTGGTTCATGTTCTGCCGGGACCTTCATATAACGACCGCGAGCACCGTCTGCCTTGATTAATAACAAATCAAATTGCCCTTTATCTTTAAATGTTTTAACCATTCTAGTATTAATGCCAGCCCGTCGCCCTTGCCGATCTGAAGGTTGAGCAAAGGCAATCACACGTGAGTCCTTGTCATTCTTGACTTGATTTAATAATTCGTTTTCGTTTTCGATATATTTAGTTGCAGGTAATGACTTGGGGAAATATTCGATATGTGATGTCGCAGTGATGCCTACCCTACCCTGATGTTCTTTTGCCAGACGATACATCGTTGTCTTTTTACCACCCGCACCAACACAGCAGATGATGCCACTGCTGGCATTAAATATTTTGAGTAGATCATTAGACATTATTAATGTTTATGCAGTTTTTCGGCGGGGTTTTATTTTGTGATGTTCATATTTGATTTGACAAACAGTGTCAGGAAACGACACAAAGCGGACGTTCATAATACTGATAATTTATCTCTCAGTGATATGATAAGTATTTTTCATTTAGTCATTAATTCATTAGGTAATTAAAAGGCCAATACCTGTGCTGGACTATTTCAAATGCCAATTGCAGCCTGAATTAATAATTCGTCATGCACAGGTCCTCATCCTGTTGCATCCGAAATCGGGCCAAGGGTTCCCCGGAATCAAGTATCTTGCGAACTGCATGGGCTGCGGCCTGAAGAGAAACATGACGCTTAAGGTGCAACAAACAAATGGCAGAAGCGTACACTAGACTGTCATAAACGGGCCCGCCCTTTCCTTCGAGGGCAGTGATTCCCGCCTCCGCGGTCGCTTTCGCAATGGCATCCGCATCCACTGTCGTGGTAATCGTATCGCCTATTTTCTTGGCCTTCGGCAGATCGGCGGGAATGGGAACGGCTCGCTTCGATTGACTGATCCCAATGCTGGTAGGGTCCACCGACATCTGTTGTACCTCGCCATGGTCGTCTTGGTAGTAGAACACCTTAGCCGGTTGCTGCAGTGAAGGGATTACACCGCCCTCCACGCCCCGTACAATCAGGGCCGAATCAAATCCCGCATGGCGAGCCAGCATGGCATACATCGGAGGATAGGATTTATGTACGTAGCCCGTCATAAGATGGGTCTTCTTCTGGCCCCGAATGGGTCCAGCCATCACCTCCACCGTGGTCACGGCGGGGCGCTTGACAATCAGGGTCCGCAGGTTCACGAGATCATGTAGACTTGGGCAGAAGGACTTCTGGTCCACATAAGCCCAACCGATATCGGGATTTGCGATGCGTGCAGCGGCGTCATTGGGAGACAGATCGACATCTATTCCAGCTGCGCTTAGGATCTTTCGGTG
>CAZCXC010000285.1:0-4045 GCA_964502505.1 uncultured Enterobacteriaceae bacterium | reverse complement strand
TCTCCGACGGTACGTTCATATGAGAAAGACGATGCGATCCCTGCGATTCCAATCGATGCGATAAAACAATTTTTGACACGGCCACTCGTTGTCGAAGAAGGAGAAATGGATACTTGGCCATATATAGTTTCCAGCCAGGATGAGCACCTCGTTTCCGGCGAGGGCAACAAGATATATATAAGGGGTTTGGATGATGAGACAGCTGCTAAACGTTATTCGGTATACAGACTTGGGGAACCTTTAATTAATCCAAAAAAAGACAAGGATCTGGTCTTGGGTTATGAAGCCTTGTATGTTGGTGATGCCATCATAGAGAGAAAAGGTGATCCAGCTTCTGCAATTGTTGCCTCTTCAACTCGTGAAATACTTACTGGGGATCGCTTAGCGGCTGAGACAGAAGCAGATATTAACACCAATTTTATTCCAAGCGCTCCTGATCAAGTTATTAACAGTAACATTATATCAGCTATCGAAGTGGTATCTGAGATTGGGCAATATCAGATTGTTGTGTTTGATGCAGGAGAAAATGATGGTCTGAAAGTAGGAAATGTATTGGGTATTTTTCAAAGCGGCGGCACGGTAAAAGACAAAATTGCGACCGAGCGTAAGACCTTGGTAGATGCGCCTATTGAATGTGATTATGATGAAGGTCCGGGGTGTGCTGTTGTACGTGATTTTGTTCGTGCGGGTCGTGCTTACAGCAGGTCAGATTTAGGACAATATCTTGGTCCACTACATGCGAAGCCTGAAGTGGTAGAATTGCCTGAAGAATTTGCTGGCGTATTAATGGTGTTTCGTACCTTTGAAAATGTAAGTTATGCGCTAATTATGGAAGCTGTAAGTCCGGTACATCTATACGACACAGTACGAAACTTGTAAAAAGAATTCTCAAACAGGGATTGTTAATCTGAGTAGCTGGATGCTGCATCATAAAAATATTCACATACGTAACGCTTGTATGTCATCGTACGAACGTTCTTTTTTTGCTTAGCTGTTATTATTTTCTTAGCAGCAGTTCCTGTTAAATAAAAAAACTATTAATCTTTATTATTTTCCAAAACATTTCAATGCAAGAAAAAGAACAAAATCATTGGTTGGTATTGTGTCGAACACCAGGCCTAGGCCCAATTAGTCAGAGGCGTTTGCTGGAAAAATTTGGCGGGACACCTGAACAGTTGTTCATAGCAGATAGAAAGATATTGCAGGCAAATGGATTAAAATCAAAAACTCTTAAATATTTCCAATCACCTGATTGGCAAGAGATAGAGCGCGATCTTGCCTGGTTAGAACAACCAAACCATCATCTGATCACTATTGTGGATAAACGTTATCCCCCACTTCTCAAGGAAATCCCAGATGCACCCATAGTCTTATTTATATGTGGCGATCCAGAATTAATTCAATCAATACAAGTAGGAGTTGTTGGTAGCCGCAACCCAAGTTCTGGAGGTAAACGGATTGCCTATGAATTTTCCAGGCAAATAGCGCAGTGTGGTATTACAGTGACGAGTGGAATGGCATTAGGTATCGATTATAGTAGTCATCTTGGTGCATTGGATGTTGGTAAAAAAACAATTGCAGTTCTGGGCAATGGTTTAGATATTATTTATCCCGCGCGACACAAACAGCTAGTTGAACGTATAGTTGAACAGGGTGCTTTGATTTCTGAATTTCCGATAGGTGTCAAGCCACTGGCAAAAAATTTCCCACGGCGTAATCGAATCATTAGTGGTTTAAGTACAGGGGTCTTAGTTGTTGAAGCAGCACAGCAGAGTGGATCACTAATAACGGCAAAATATGCAATGGAGCAGGGTCGAGAGGTATTTGCCATTCCTGGTTCTATCCATAACCCACTTTCGAAGGGGTGTCATTCCTTAATCAAGCAAGGGGCAAAATTAGTTGAGAATGTACAAGAAATTATTGACGAATTAGGGCCGTTGATACATACCACAATAGAACGGGCGGAACTAAAGGAATACGTATCGAACAATACCAAGGGAATTGATGATGATGGCTATAAACATTTGCTGAATGTGATGGCATATGAGTCAATATCCATTGACCAGTTGATTGAACATACTGGATTGACGGCTGACGTTGTTTCCTCCATGCTGTTAACATTAGAGCTCGCTGGGTTGATTACTGCTAGTCCTGGCGGTCTTTACGTAAGAGTTAATTAGAGAACTATACATTATGAAAGAAACTGTTATGGATGTTTTGATGTACTTATTTGATAACTATATTGAAGAAGAAGTTGAATTTTCATCCGATCAAGAGTCATTAAAGACACAATTAAAAGAAGCGGGCTTTGGTGGCCATCAAGTAGATAAAGCGCTTGATTGGCTAGAAGGGCTAGCATTGCGTAAGGAGAGTAATATATCGGTTCATTTGACAGATACCCCGTCATTACGTTTATTCAATGATAATGAAATTGCTAAGCTCGATACAGATTGCCGTGGATTTCTGCTCTATCTTGAACAAGCAGGCGTTCTGAGCGTACCGGAACGGGAACTTGTCATAGATCGTGTTATGGCACTAGAAACTGATGACATTGATTTACAGCAGCTAAAATGGATTGTATTGATGGTATTGTTTAATCAGCCAGATAAGGAAGCTGCTATTACCTGGATGGAAGATATCGTGATGGATGATATCAATGCTAATTTGCATTAATCGTTTTAAATATTTATGAGGCATAATCATAATATTTATTTTCCCTAACACTTAAAAGTTTGCGATGTTATGAGCAAGGCACTAGTTGTTGTTGAATCTCCTGCGAAGGCAAAAACTCTAAACCGTTATCTAGGTAAAGATTATCAAGTACTTGCTTCCTATGGACATGTCCGTGATCTGTTACCTAAGACAGGTGCTGTAGATACTGAAAATAATTTTTCAATGCGTTATGAAATAATTGAGAAAAATGCAAAATCAGTAGATGCAATAGCTAAAGCATTAAAAAAACAAGATATTCTTTACTTGGCAACTGACCCGGATCGTGAAGGTGAAGCAATTGCCTGGCATCTTAGTGAACTGTTGAAAGAGCGGGGAGTACTAGATGGAAAATCAGTGCACCGCGTTGTGTTTCATGAAGTCACTAAAAGTGCCATTGACGAAGCAATCGCTAATCCTCGTGAATTAGAAACCAATTTGATTAACGCACAGCAAGCCAGACGGGCACTTGATTATCTGGTCGGCTTTAATTTATCACCGTTACTTTGGAAAAAGATACGACGGGGACTGTCGGCTGGCAGAGTCCAGAGTCCGGCCTTAAGAATGATAGTTGAACGTGAGGAAGAAATAGAGAAATTTAAGGCTCGTGAATACTGGACAATTGAAGCTGATTTAACGCAAGACAAAATAAACTTTGTCGCGAAGCTGACACATCTTGGCGAAGAAAAATTAAAACAATTCACAATTCATGCTGAAAATACTGCGGTATCAGCTAAAGAAAAATTATTGAATGCGGCCAATGGCAAGTTAAAAGTTAGTAAGATAGAAAAGAAACAGCGTAAACGTCAACCGTCAGCACCATTTATAACATCGACAATGCAACAAGAAGCGGTCCGTAAATTAGGTTTTACTGCACGTCGAGCAATGCGTGTAGCACAGCAGTTATATGAAGGCATTGACATAGGTGATGGCGCAATTGGTCTTATAACTTATATGAGAACAGACTCAGTTAACCTTGCGAACGAAGCCATTAGTGATATACGTGAGTTTATTACTGAACGTTATGGCAAAGATAATTTGCCAGCTCAAGCTCGTCAGTTCAAAACAAAATCAAAAAACGCACAGGAAGCACATGAAGCGATTCGTCCAACGTCAGCACATAGGGTTCCTGCTGACATCAAATCAAAGCATAGTGATGAACAGTATAAGTTATATGATTTAATTTGGAAGCGCGCAGTGGCTTCACAAATGAATCATGCAACAATCGATACTGTTTCCGTTGATTTCGAATGTGGAGCAGGCAATATATTTCGTTCAACGGGTTCGACAATAGCCAACCCAGGTTTTATGGAAGTCTACCAGGAAGAGCAAGATG
>CAZCXC010000284.1:0-3221 GCA_964502505.1 uncultured Enterobacteriaceae bacterium | reverse complement strand
AATTATTCAGGAATATTTTTAAATTAGGTAAAGGGAAAAAGTGGCGTTTTAATCAATCATCGCTCTATCTGGATTTTCTGGCCGGCAATCAAACCTATGCCTGTACACCTTGGGGTAATCCTACACGTAATGTATTTGGTTGGCAGAAACCTTGTTATCTCCTCGTCGGTGAAGGTTATGCACATACCTTCCAAGAATTAATGCAAGACACGATCTGGGAAAATTATGGTACCGGTCGTAATCCAAAATGTGCTAACTGTATGGTGCATTGTGGATATGAAGCCACAGCTGTTGACGATACCTTTAATAATCCATTAAAAGCGTTAAAGGTTTTCCTGAAAGGTCCACGTACTGAAGGTACGATGGCACCTGAATTACCCATACTCTATGATGATGATAAATTGGTAACACCTGCAACTTGTAGAAATTAAAGCAGGTGGCTCCTGCAATAGTAATAAACAAGTTGCCTAAATGAGTTTATGTTTTCTGGCACTACCAGCATTTCTGATCTGGCTAATCATCTTAATTTTACCTTGGCGTCCTTGGCGCATTCGAGAATCATTAGATGCCGACCCTTTATACATACATGACCTATCCGATATCACTGTATTAATACCGGCCCGTAATGAAGCGGAAGTCATTAGTGAAACATTAAATGCGCTGTTGCAACAGGATAAAAATCTAAACGTCATTTTGATCAATGATCAATCCGCTGACGATACAGTTTCGATAGCCAAGCATACCAGGCTTGAGAATTTAAAAATTATCGATGGTCAACCATTGCCTGATGGTTGGAGCGGGAAACTCTGGGCACTGGAACAAGGTCGGATGCAAGTTAATACTCCTTACATCTTATTACTTGATGCTGACATTAAATTAAAACCAGGCACTGCTGCATCATTAATAAAAAAAATGGAAGAAGAACAGTTGGATATGGTATCTCTTATGCCTTTTTTGAAAATGCAAAATTTCTGGGAGAAATTATTGATGCCGGCGTTTATTTATTTTTTTAAATTACTCTACCCATTTCATTTATCTAATTCTTCAACGTCTACAGTCGCTGCTGCTGCAGGTGGCTGTATACTAATTAAACATTCTGCTCTTGAATCTATTGGTGGTTTTGAAACACTCAAAAGTAAACTGATTGATGACTGTGCGTTGGCACAAAAGATAAAAAATAATGGGGGAAAAATCTGGATCGGTCTTACCCATTCGGCGATTAGTCTGCGATGCTATAAAGATCTGCATACGATTTGGCATATGGTAGCACGAACAGCATTTACCCAATTGCGTTACTCAATGGTATTACTTTTGTTATGTGCTTTGCTTATGGTCATAACTTTCTTATTTCCAATACTTGCATTATTCTCTATGGCCATCTGGCCAAAGGTAATTGCTATGACAACTTTAATCATAATGTTAATTACCTACCTCCCTACTTTAAAATATTATTCATTAAATTATCTTTGGGGTCTCTGTCTTCCTATGATTGGAATTATGTATTTACTCATGACATGGTCATCAGCTTACCGCCATATCTTTAGCAGTGGCTCTAACTGGAAAGATAGATATTATGCAATACCAGAGTAAAGTGTTTATTGCAACTTTGTACATTAATTAGGTCAAATGCTAATACAGATGTTGGATATGAAAATAATATGTCGAATTTAACAAGAATAATACTGAATCAAGTCATCTTCGTGCAGTATAAAATTTACTTGCGTACACTCATTTTTATCACTGGTTTGCTATTTGCAACAGCAAACCTTATGGCTGAAGAAAATTATGATGTTGCAATCGAAATCGTTGATAATTTACATAGTACATTGCTGAGCTGTATGCAAAATGCTGAATCTCTTGGTTATAGCGGTCGCTATGATGCTTTATCACCCAACATACAAGCTATTTTTGATACGCCATTAATAGCCAAAGTGATACTTGGGCGCTATTGGAAAGGACTTGAGCAACAGCAACAATCCGAATTTATAGAACTCTTTAATCGCCTTAGTATAGCGACCTATGCATCCCGTTTTGATGGCTATTCTGGTGAATCTTTTAACACGATAAGTGTGAAACAACTGAATAAAGGTCGCATCCTTGTAAAAACGGAACTGATTGCTCCTGACTCAGATCCGGTTAAATTTGATTACATTATGCATTTGAATAGTGATCGCTGGTATATCATCAGTGTTATTGCGAACGGTGTAAATGACCTCTCCCTGAAAAGAGCAGAATATGCCAGTGTCATAAAGCATCAGGGCTATAAGAACTTGATTAGCAACATTGAAGATAAAATTAAAATGTACGAAAATGAGGAAAACTGAATTGTAACTTACGATATTGTGTGTCAACATCTCGGCTTGATTTACACTGGTTAGAACGCGGACAATGGTCAAAATAGAAAAAATATCAGCAATTTTCCTGACATTATTTGCAATAGTCATAACTTCAGGTTGTGCTACTACACAGACAACAGCAGATAATCCAGACCAATTAGAACCTGCCAATCGGGTTTCTTATAATTTTACTGACTCTCTTGATAAAAATTTTATTAAACCGATAGCTGAAACCTATGTTGAAGTTACGCCAGAAGTGGCGCGATCAGGTATTACTAATTTTTTTAATAATCTCTCATACCTAAATGTCATTTTGAATTCGTTTCTACAGGGCAAATTTGACCAGGGTCTTTCGGGTATGACCCGTTTCATTTTTAATTCAACCATTGGCCTTGGCGGCTTGGTAGATATAGGTTCACACGTTGGATTACCCGCACATGAAGAAGATTTCGGTCAAACACTCGCTGCATGGGGGGTGGGCCAAGGTTCTTATCTCTATGTACCTGTGCAAGGACCCAATACAGCGCGGAATTTGCCGGACACGGCCACTAGCATTTTATTGAACCCATTGACTTATGTAACAGGTGCCGTTTTATGGCCGCTCACAGCTATTAATCTGATAAATACGCGGGCTAATGCGTTAGATGCGACGAATTTACGTGATGAAGCCGCTATTGATCCCTACGCCTTCACGCGTGAAGCTTATTTACAACAACGCCAGTATCTTATATACGATGGCGACCCACCAATTGAAGGCTATGATGACATCTTTGACACGGAAGCATCAGGTGATACAGATGATGAATCGGGAATCCTCGTCATCGAGTAATTATTTTTAGAGAGCATTGCTTTTACGCAAAAGCCTCAATTCATTATTTTTCTCAT
>CAZCXC010000283.1:0-2807 GCA_964502505.1 uncultured Enterobacteriaceae bacterium | reverse complement strand
TATGTTAATTGATAGATTGGCAATCATAGGTGTTGGGCTCATCGGTGGTTCATTAGCGCGTGCCTTACGGAGTAAAAAGGTATGTGATTCAGTAATTGGCTATGGGCGTAGCCGTAACAACCTGAAAAAAGCTGTTGAACTGAATGTTATCGATGAATTTAGTGAGGACATTAGTCGTGTTGTAAAAAATGCAGATGTAGTAGTGCTTGCAACGCCATTGGCAACTAATGAATCTTTATTTACTACAATGCGAGATTCATTAAGCGATAATGTTGTCATTACAGATGTAGGCAGTGTCAAAGGCAATGTAGTTGATGCTGCTCGTCATTCATTAGGTAATTTGTTACCACAATTTGTTCCTGGTCATCCTATTGCCGGCAATGAGAAAAGTGGGGTTGAGGCTTCATATGCAGAATTGTTTGATGCCCATCGCGTTATTTTAACACCGTTGCCTGAAACCAATGTGCATGCGATAAATCTGATTACGCAGATGTGGGAAGTAACAGGCGCTGAAGTAGTTCATCTTGACGTTGAACATCATGATGCAATTTTGGCTGCAACAAGTCATTTACCTCATTTGTTAGCCTATGCATTGGTAGATTGTCTGGCATCTATGCAGAATCGAGATGAAATTTTTAAATTTGCTGCAGGCGGCTTTGCTGATTTCAGTAGAATTGCCTCGAGTCACCCACAAATGTGGCACGATATCTGTTTCTCAAACAGAAAGCAGTTGTTGGTAACTGTTGACAAATTTAGTGAGCACTTAAATGGCATTAAAAAAGCAATTGAAGACGAAGATAGTGAAGCATTGTTAACAATATTCACACGGGCCAAGCATGAACGTGACAAATTTACAGATCAACGTAGTAAAAGAAATGATTCACCTGAATGAAGAGCATCTCCGAAAATGACTTTTTTTCGCAATAGCGGCGTTAGTTCCGTGCTCGAATCCTCATGTATTACATATACACTGCGGTTCTGTGCGCGGTACTTCCTTGCTCTTACAAAAAAAATCCTATTTTCGGAAGTGCTCTGAATTAATTTATGTCAAACGGTGAACAAATCAATTACCTGATCAAACCGGGGGGATCTTTACAAGGCCAATTACGTGTTCCGGGTGACAAATCAATTTCCCATCGGGCGCTAATGCTGGGCGCTATTGCAGATGGGCAAACTCAAGTTGATGGTTTTCTGCATGGAGAAGACACACTGGCAACCTCGGCAGCGTTTAATTCGATGGGAGTTGATATTAAGTCATTAGCTAACGAGCAGTTGATTATTAATGGTGTCGGTTTGCATGGATTATCTGCACCAGAATCTCCCATCAATCTAGGAAATTCAGGGACTTCAGTTCGTCTACTTTGTGGACTTTTAGTAGGGCAGGCGTTTAATTGTGAATTAATCGGTGACGAATCATTGATGCAGCGACCAATGAGAAGGATTATTGATCCGCTCAAAGATATGCAAGCAGAAGTAGTCTGTAGTGCTGAGGGGACATTACCTATCAAAATACAGGGCGGCCAATCTTTAACAGGTATTCACTATGCGTTGCCTGTCCCCAGCGCACAGATAAAGTCATGTCTATTATTGGCGGGACTATACACCGAAGGTGAAACCTGTATTTATGAACCAGTACCGACAAGAGATCATACTGAGCGTATGTTTCAACAATTTGGTTATGAGGTTAATAATAATAACAATACATTATGTATCGAGGGTGGTGGCAATTTAACAGCAACTACTATCAAAATTCCGGGCGATATTTCATCAGCAGTTTTTTTTATGGTAGGGGCCTGTATTGCTGAAGGTTCAGATATCACCTTGCAACAAGTGGGTGTAAACCCGACAAGGAGTGCGGTCATTGATATCTTGCAAATGATGGGTGCAAATATTGAAGTTAACAATCAGCAAGAACTATCAGGAGAACCGGTTGCAGATATACGTATTCGTTCAAGCCAATTGCATGGCATAGAAATTCCGAAATCCTTGGTTTCTATCGCTATTGATGAATTTCCTGCCATTATGATTGCAGCAGCTTGCGCTGAAGGTAAAACAATATTAAATGGAGCCGCTGAATTGCGTGTTAAAGAAAGTGACCGAATTATGTCGATAGCAAATGGCTTGCACTCGATAGGTATTGAAACCGAGCTCTTTGTTGATGGCATGACGGTGACTGGTGGGAAAATCCAGGGCGGGACGATTGATAGTTTTGGGGATCATCGAATTAGCATGGCATTCTCTATGGCGGGACTGATGGCAAATAAGGAAATAACAATTAATAACTGTATTAATGTAAATACATCGTTCCCAGGGTTTGTAGAATTATCCAAGCAAGCAGGGCTGGATATTCAGGAGCGTTTTGGTGGTGAATAGTGTCCCGGTGATTACTGTGGATGGGCCCAGTGGGACAGGTAAAGGAACGCTCTGTAGTTATTTAGCCAATTGGCTGGATTGGCATTTTCTGGATAGTGGTGCCTTATATCGGGTACTCGCACTTGCAGCCGACCGGCACGCTATGCAAATGGATGATGAAGTAGGAATTGCGGCCATAGCCAGTGATTTAGATGTTGATTTTATAAATCCGGAGGCAGGTGAAGATGTTACCGTCTTGCTGGAAGGTAATGATGTCGGTCAGCTTATACGGACAGAGGCTTGTGGTAAAAATGCATCGCGATTAGCCACCAACATCAAGGTCAGGGAAACCTTGTTAGATAGACAACGAAAATTCAGGCAACGACCAGGATTGGTTGCCGATGGTCGAGATATGGGAACCGTTGTATTTACTGATGCCGAATTGAAAATTTTCC
>CAZCXC010000282.1:0-14039 GCA_964502505.1 uncultured Enterobacteriaceae bacterium | reverse complement strand
ACAGCATCGCTCTTATCTTTTGCTGCGTCGTTAAATTTTTTTGTTGATGTCGCACAAGTTGGAGTATCCAGACTCGGCACAATATTAAGTAGTTTTTTCTTACCGCTATAGGTAGCTAGACTGACATCATTAAGCTCTCCATCCACTAATTTAAAATCGGGTGCCTGGCTACCTGTGGCAGGTAGTTCACCGTTCGTATGTATTTCATTCCCATGCAGGGTTACTGTTGCCATGTTGCTTTCTCCTATGCCTCTATTAATTCATTATATGCGTTTGCATCTATTAGATCGTTAAATTCATTAGGATCGTCTGGTTTTATAATAAAGATCCAGCCATCACCATATGGATCTGCATTAATTATTTCAGGGCTGTCAGCCAATTCATTATTGACTTCAACGACCTCTCCGGTAATCGGGCAATATATATCTGATGCAGATTTTACAGATTCTACAACAGCACATTCTCCAGCGCTGGCATAGTGTTTTTCAATTTCTGGTAATTCAACAAACACAATATCGCCCAGTTCTTCTTGTGCATGATCTGTAATACCGATCCTGATTAAATCATCATCCAGTAATTCAGCCCAGGTATGGCTTTCGGCATATCGTAAATCATCCGGGGTATTCATCTTGATTCCTCTGCTGGTGTTATATTTTCGGAGGTGCCCGTAATTTTTAATGATAATTGTAGCAGGGAATTTCAAACACAAAACCATCCCGTGATAAATTATTTTATGTGCGTGGAAATACGACCAGGTGATCAATTTCCAGCCGTATACCAATAGGTTCATTAATCGGATGATTATGATGACTAGGCACCAGGCTCAATAACTTTGTGCCATTTTCCAAGACTAAAGTATATAAGAACTCTGCCCCACGAAAAGCCTTATCAAGCACAATCGCTGTCATTGCACTGTCATCATCATGCAGAATATCGTCTGGCCGAATCAGGACTTCGACTATTTCGCCCTGTTTTATATTTAAGGGTATTTCACTGGTGATCCTGCCCAGTTCTGTATCCACTTCTTTATCACTTATGACCTTACCCTCCAGGAACACACCCTCACCGATAAAATCAGCCACATAGACTGTAGCCGGCCGGTGATAAAGGTTAAACGCTTTATCCCATTGCAATAATCGTCCTTCGTTGATTACTCCGACAACATCCGCCATGGCGAAGGCTTCCAATTGGTTATGGCTGACCATTACGGCAGTAATACCATCCTGCTTAAGAATAGTTCTGACTTCCTGTGCCAACTGCTCCCTTAATTCAATATCCATGCTGGCAAAAGGTTCATCCAATAATAATATGCGCGGACGCGATGCAATTGCACGTGCCAGGGCAACTCGTTGTTGTTGCCCGCCGGACAAGCGGTGTGGATATTTATTCAAAAAATCACCCACCTCCAACAATTCGACCAGTTCATTAAGCCTTTTTTGTTTATATTCTCTACTGACCTTTTGCAAACCAAATACAATATTGTCTTTGACAGTCATATGCGGAAACAGGGCGTAATCCTGAAACACCATACCCACCTGACGTTGTTCCACCGGTATTAAATTTTTTCTATCACTAACGCGCACTCCTCTGATCCAAACTTCACCTTCGACTAACGGTTCAAATCCAGCAATCGCTCTGAGTGTTGTTGTTTTACCGCATCCGCTTGGACCAAGTAGACAGCCAATATCACCTTCATTCAAAGCAAATGAAACACTGTTAATCACCTTGCGCTGATCAAAGGCTACGGAAATATTTTTTAATTCAAGTGCGACTGTCATAACCAGGCCTTGACTTTGCAATAGTACGACTAAGATAAATGACGGGGACAATACCAACTAGCAAGATAGCTAATGCTGAACAGGATGCATCTGCCAATCGTTCTTCATTTGCTAGCTCATAAGTGCGAACAGCTAACGTATTAAAATTAAACGGACGTAATATTAACGTTGCAGGCAATTCCTTTAATACATCCACGAAAACGAGTAATGCGGCTGCTAATATACTACCACGCATCATCGGTATATGGACTTTACGTATTAGTGTAAACGTCTTCATTCCAACACTGCGACCTACTTCATCAATACTGGGATGTATCTTATTCAAACCGGCATCCACTGTTTTTAGTGACACTGCTAAAAATCGTACCATGTAGGCAAACATGAGAGCCACTAACGTACCACTGAGTAGCAGACCTGTACTCACATCAAAATATGATCGAAAAAATGTATCGATTCGATTGTCCAACCAGGCAAAAGGCAACATCACACCAACTGCAATGACTGTCCCTGGTATGGCATAACCCATCCCTGAAAAATTAACAGCGAACCGTGTTATGTTGTTAGCATAACGTCGCTTGCCATAACTCATAAACAATGCCAGTGACATGGCAAGCACTGCTGCACAAGCCGCTAATATTATGCTATGCCACATTAATATAAAGAATGATTGATCAACGACATAAGAATAAGTCTTAAATGCCCATAACATTAAAAAAACAACAGGCAGCACAAATCCTAAAAGAACCGGTGAGACACATACAAAAACTGCTATCCTCTTTTTATTCCCTTTTAATTTTGGCTGAGTTAAAGAACTGTAGCGTGTTGAAGTGTGATGGTAACGTTGTTGCTTACGTGACCAATACTCAAGTCCGATTAAAACGAAAATAAATAACAAGAGTAAAGCTGATAATTGTGCTGCAGCAACACTACTACCTAAACCAAACCAGGTACGAAAAATACCGGTTGTGAAAGTTGCGATCCCAAAATACTGAACTGTTCCATAATCAGCCAGGGTCTCCATTAACACAAGTGACAATCCAACAATGATCGCGGGTCTTGCGAGCGGCAAAGCCACTTTAAAAAATGATTTGAAAGGACCGCAACCTAATGACCTTGCTATTTCCAATACGCAAATAGATTGTTCAATAAAAGCGGCGCGTGCGAGTAAATACACATAAGGATAAAGCACAAAGGACAACATGGTAATTGCGCCACCCAGAGAACGTATTTCTGGAAACCAGTATTGACCATATTGCCAACCAGTGACTTCTCTTATCCAGGTTTGAACAGGTCCAGACACATCCAACATGCCTGTATAAGTATATGCAATGATATAAGCAGGGATGGCCATCGGCAATAACAATGCCCAATCCAGAAAGCGACAGCCTGGGAATTTATACATAGTGATTAACCAGGCAGGGGCAATACCCAAGAAAGCAGTCATGACCCCAACACCGAACATTAACAGGAATGAATTAACGATGTAATCGGTCAGAACAGTTGCATACAGGTGTTCCCAAACTTCTCCGGCTGGAAACAAGAACGATCCGAGCACTGCGAACATTGGGATAGATAAAATAAGAGAAGTGCATACAGCCCCGATAATCCAGGGTTGAAATAGTTTGCTAGATATTCTCGAATGAGCTGTTACTAACGCGTCAACTGTTGTTGACATATCGCAGTACCTTAATTATTTCCAACCTGCTCTATCCATCAGGCGTACAGCATCTGCATTTAATTTGCCTAATTGATCGATATTGACTTCATCAGAAACGAAGTCGCCCCATCGTTTCAAGGTTTCATTAATAGCGATCCCTGACTTAACCGGGTATTCATAATTCTTGTCTGCATACCATTGCTGCGCTTCATCGCTCACAAGAAACTCTAATAACATGACAGCTTCTTCTTTATTTTTAGCTGACTTAGTAACCCCTACGCCACTTATATTTATATGCGCCCCACGATCATTTTGATTTGGCCAGAATAATCCAACTTTTGCAGCTGCTGCTTTTTCTTCCTCTAGCACTGAGTTCTGCATACCGCCTAAATAGTATGTATTAACCAAAGCTACATCACACTGTCCTGATGCCACCGCTTTTATTTGATCACGATCTCCGCCTTTGGGGTGCCGTGCGAAATTTTTCACTAATCCCTGTGCCCACTCTTCTGTTTCTTCTATACCATGCTGCACGATTAAACTTGCGACTAAAGACTGATTGTAAACATTGTCAGATGAGCGAACACACAATTTACCCTTCCACACTGGATCAGCTAATGCTTCATAACTTTCTAATTGATCTGTATTCACCCTATCTTTAGCATAGATAATGACCCTCGAACGCAGTGATAAACCAAACCAGTGCCCTTCTTTATCCCTATAAATATCTGGAATGACGTTATTTAATATTTCTGAATCAACTGATTGAAATAACTTTTTTTGATTTGCGCGGTCCAAGCGTGCCACATCAACGGTTAATAATAAATCGACAGGACTGTTATCTCCTTCAACTTCCAAACGTTTGATCAGTGCATCTGCTTTGCCTGTTACTAAATTTACTTTTATGCTGGTTTGAGCAGTAAATTGATCAAACAGCGGTTTGATTAATGCTTCTTTTCGCGCTGAATAAACATTAACTTCTGCAGCAGAAACTAAAAATGGATATACAAGAATTAAATAAACAAATGAACGTGAAACTGAATAAATTATTTTCAATATCCAAAATATATACTTGCAGCGAAATTTACCCATTCAACCTCCATCAAAATAGCTATATTTAAATAATGCATTCAGCTAGAAAGACTCTACATATTAAACTAAATGAGAATGATTATCATTAATGAAAACGCCAATCTCATATTACACCTTATGTCAATTTATAAGTTATTGATTTTAATTTAGATTTTAAGATTGTTCTGTATAATTGAGTCATCACAATCCATGACAGAAGACAGAAAATGGATGTATCAACTTTTACATTTTTGGGCGTTGTGGTCGCTGCGGCCCTGTACGCAATTGTGCTCTACAACAACCTTGTCTCACTCAAACATAATGTTTCCAAGGCCTGGTCCAATATTGATGTGCTGCTAAAACAGCGCCACGATGAATTACCCAAATTGATCGAAACCTGTAAACAATATATGGGCTATGAAAAGGACACACTTGAAAAAGTAATACAGGCACGTTCAGCGGTTGCTGCTGCCCGTGAAAAAGCCGATGTTGCTGCTCTCGGCCCAGCAGAGACACAACTTAGAATTGGCCTTGGAAACTTATTTGCTTTGGCCGAGGACTATCCTGATCTAAAAGCGAATGAGACCTTTCAGCACTTACAGGGTCGCATATCGGAACTTGAAGATGCGATTGCTGATCGCCGTGAGTTCTATAACGAAAGCGTCAATAACAATAATGTGCGTATTGAGCAATTCCCGGATGTTATCATTGCGCGTAATCTCGGTTTTGGACCACGTGACTTGCTAGAATTTAGCGTGGAAGAGACAAAAGACGTTAGTGTAAAAGAGCTATTTAATTAGTATTTATGGCTTTATACGTTGCCAGCCTTTCCGCACTTTCGGAATGGGCGCAGACTGCCGAGGCGGATGATTTTTGGTTATTTGTAATACTTTTGGTATTAGCAGCCATTGCTTCATTTATTTATGCCTATGTATATCTCATTCGTAAACGCATAATACAGGACACGCCCACTTCCAAGGTGCGTTCTGCAGCACAAGGCTATATTGAACTCGCTGGTCGTGGCGAATCATTCCCTGGAGATATCATTACTGCTCCACTGACAAAGACTACCTGTACCTGGTATAGCTACTCAATTGAAAAAAAGAAAAGTTCCGGTAAAAATTCTCATTGGGTCACCATTGAGCAAGGGGATAGTGATACATTATTTTTACTCATTGATGACACCGGGCAAGCAACTATCGATCCTGAAGGTGCTGTTGTTACACCAACGATTACTAATGTCTGGTATGGACATAGCAAGTATCCTCCTCCTGATTCAGCCCCTAAAAAACAACGTTGGTACTCTACCGGGATGGGCCATTATCGTTATACCGAAAAGCGTATGCATGCTGGAGATATGCTTTATGCCATTGGTTTATTCGCAACGGTAGGTGGTGCAGGTTCCGAAATTAATGCAAACGACGATGTACGAGAATTACTGGCCGAATGGAAAAAGGATAGTGAGTCTTTGCTGAAAAAATATGATGCAAACCAAGATGGTCAAATTGATATGAATGAGTGGCAACAGGTTAGAGACAGCGCACTTAGACAAGTACTGGCAAGTCACGCGGAGCAAAAAACAGCGCCATCCGTCCATCTGATGAGTAAAACTTGTGACAAACGGCGTCCTTATTTGCTTTCTGCTTTACCACAATCAGATTTGGTCAGAAAATTTACGCTGTATTCTGGTGCATTAATTACGACTTTTTTTATCACTGGAATATTATCAACCTTTCTGATCAACGCTCGATTGGCTGGCTAGTTATTAACCGGTGCTTTATTATCACTAATTAATACTTTTCAATTAGATTCTGTCACGAAAGAATTACAGTATGGACAATCCACTTTTAAATATAGACGGACTGCCGTCATTTCAATTAATAAAGTCGAAACATATCGAACCTGCGATAGATTATTTATTACAGGAAAACCGTCAACGTATCGCAGCACTGCTGAAAGAGAATGATGGAAACTACAACTGGGATAATACCTTACAAATCCTGGAAGAACTGGATGATAGGCTAAATCGGGTGTGGTCACCAGCAAGTCACTTACATTCTGTTGCTGATAATGGTGAACTACGTGAAGCCTACAATGCTTGCCTACCTAAGCTTTCAGAATATGGTACTGAATTGGGTCAAAACAAAGATTTATATAACGCATATAAGACTATTGCGGACAATGATGAATATTCTCAACTATTACTAGCACAACAAAGAATTGTGGAACTTGCGCTACGTGATTTTCGTTTATCGGGGATTGATTTGGATAAAGCATCACAAAAAGCATATAAAGATATTCAACAAAAACTTTCAAAACTGCAAACCAAGTTTGAAGAAAATCTGCTTGATGCTACCCATGCGTGGGAGAAACATCTTACTAACAAAGAGCAATTAGCTGGATTGCCGGATTCAGTCATCTCGCTTGCTGAACAAACTGCCAAGCAAAAAAAGAAAGAAGGTTGGATTTTTACCCTGGACTTTCCATCATACAACCCTGTAATGAAGTATTCAGATAATGCAGATTTACGTAAAGAGATGTATGTCGCCTACGTAACTCGCGCCTCAGATCAAGGACCTCATGGTAGTCAATGGGATAACTCAAAGATCATGCAAGAAATACTGGCATTGCGTCATCAGCTTGCCATCTTATTAGGTTTCAATAATTTTGCTGAATATTCTCTGGCGAAAAAAATGGCAAAATCTACTTCAGAAACTATGACGTTCCTTCTTGACTTGACCAATCGTTCCAAGCATGTGGCAAATAATGAACTGGATGAACTTGTTAAGTTTGCAAAGGATAAATATAGCGCAGATGAAATATTTGCTTGGGACATTGCTTATTATTCAGAAAAGCTGCGGCAACAAAAATTTAATTTATCTCAGGAAGAACTTCGACCTTACTTCCCGGTAAAACAGGTACTCAAAGGATTATTTGCTGTTGTGAATAAACTTTACGGTCTGGAAATTAAACATCGAAAAAATGTTGAGACCTGGCACCCAGATGTTAAATTTTTTGACATCTATGATTCTTCTGGGGCATTACGTGGATGTTTCTATCTTGATCTCTACTCCAGACCACACAAACGTGGTGGGGCCTGGATGGATGAATGTATCGTACGCAAAAAAACAAAAACAAGTATACAAAACCCTGTTGCCTATTTAACTTGTAATTTTACGCCACCTATTGGTGGCAATCAGTCATTACTCACTCATGATGAAGTAATTACTTTGTTTCATGAATTTGGCCACGGGTTACATCATATGCTCACAGAGGTTGACTACCCGAGTGTGGCTGGGATCAATGGAGTGCCATGGGATGCTGTAGAATTGCCGAGTCAATTTATGGAAAACTGGTGTTGGGAACGCGAAGCATTGGATCTGGTTGGGAGACACTATCAGACTGGCGAAAAAATAAATGATGAGTTGTTTGATCGGCTGATAGCCTGCAGGACCTTTCAGACAGGCATGCAAATGGTCAGACAACTTGAATTTGCAATTTTCGACTTTCGGCTGCACCTTGAATATAGTGATCAAAACCCAATAGATATACAGGAATTAGTCAATGAGGTAAGAAAGCAGGTAGCTGTTGTCATCCCGCCTGAATTTAATCGATTCCAACATAGTTTCTCGCATATCTTTGCTGGTGGCTATGCTGCAGGCTATTACAGCTATAAATGGGCTGAAGTTTTATCGGCAGATGCCTTTTCCAAGTTCGAAGAAAACGGTATCTTTGATAAAGCGACTGGACAGAGCTTTTTACATTCTATTCTGGAGAAAGGGGGGACACGTGACCCAATGGAATTGTTTGTCGAATTCCGTGGACGAGAGCCTCAAATTGAAGCTTTGTTACGACATTCTGGTATTGCCGCATAATGAAAATAGGACACAGCATGAAAATTAATTATTTTTATCACTTGTGCGTATGGTTATTCTTAAGTTTACCTGCATCAATTTTTGCGGAAACAGCTTATGTGACCGACAAATTAATGGCGGGAATCCACCAAAATAATACGACTGACAGTGTCATAATAAAAGTAATACCAACAGGGACACAGCTAGAGATACTGAAACAGGAAGGTAAACTTACACAAATCAAAGACCCGGAGGGAGTAACAGGCTGGATCAACAACCGTTTTCTGGTTAATACGCCACCTGCGCCTTCACTATTAAATCAAGCAGAAGAAAGAGCAAATAATCTGGAAAATGAATTAGAAGAAGCCAGATCAAAAATCAAAGAATTAGTGGCTGGAAATCCAGCACAAAATACAGGTGAGCCACCAGAAGCTCTGGCCCTGTTAAAAAAGGAAAACATGGAGCTTAAACAACAATCAAAATCAGCCCAGCTTAAAGTGGGTGAATTACAGGTAAATTTAGCTGAATTACGTAATCAAATGAGTCAAGTCAGTAGCGATGCGGCTATGGCGGAGAAAATCGATCAGCTCAACAAAGAGAAGTCAACCCTTGAAAAGCAGCTTGATGCCATACAATCAGATGCTGAAGGCAATACAAATAATTCAACTATGCAAACTAATATAAATAAAATCTCATGGAGCAATGTTCTTATTTCTTTTTGTATTACATTAATTATCGGTGTAGCAATAGGTGCCTACTTGTTAGATTTAGCCAATCGTCGTCGTCATGGTGGTTTCAGAATTTAATATTAGTACGCATATCGTCACATACAAACACCCTTCCTGACTATGTTTCGAATCGCAACATGGAATGTCAATTCATTACGTGTGCGATTACCTCATGTATTGCAGTGGCTTGACAAAGAAAAACCTGACGTGCTTGCATTGCAAGAAACAAAAACAACTGATGAAAATTTTCCAACAAAAGAAATTCATGATGCTGGCTATGAAGCCGTGTATGCTGGACAAAAAACTTATAACGGTGTTGCTACTATAAGTAAAAGGGAAATGAGTAACCCGATTACATCATTGCCTGATTTTGACGATCCACAACAACGCATTCTGTGTAGCACTATCAATGATATTATCGTGCTGAATCTTTATGTGCCTAATGGATCGGAAATAGGATCAGAAAAATACAAGTATAAGCTTACCTGGTTTGAATACCTACAATCCTTTGTCAATTCGTTACTGTCAAAAAACAAAAAAGCAATACTGCTTGGTGATTTCAATATAGCACCCGAAGATCGTGATGTTCATGATCCGTTGGAATGGGAAGGGAAAGTGCTGGTCAGTGAACTCGAAAGAGACAATTTTCGTCGACTTTTAGCAAAGGGCTTAAAAGACAGTTTTCGTCTATTTGACCAGGATGAAAACACTTATTCCTGGTGGGATTACCGTGCTGCTGCTTTTAGAAGAAATAGGGGGGCACGGATCGATCATATCCTTGCCAGCACTACACTGGCAGAGAAATGCTTTAAATGCTACATCGACAAAACCCCGCGAACATTGGAGAGGCCTTCAGATCATACTCCTGTCGTTGCTGAATTTGACATTTGACGCTTGCTAGATATAGCAGTTTTTAATACACTCCTCGCCCCTGTAGTAATACACTGAAATGATAACTTACTGATAGCCATACGTTTATGAAAGCAAACATACATCCCGCATACCAGGAAATAAGCGTCACATGCAGTTGCGGAAATACATTCAAGACGCGCTCAACACAAAAAGATGATTTGCATATCGATGTGTGCTCACAATGTCATCCTTTTTATACAGGCAAACAGAAGATGCTGGATACTGCTGGCCGAGTTGATAAATTCCGCCGTAAATACGGTATGTAAACAATCACCCCTGCTGAGTCTAGATAAAGCGCACTTAATTGGGCGTTTTTTTGCGAATAAATAACAACTGCTTTTCGACCTCATCGCGCCATCTCATAATATAACTGGATCTGATCTTTTGTTTTTCATGGCATAAAATCTAGGCATGAGACTCATCTATTACCTGCCATTAATTTTTACCGTGATTATTAGTTACGGCTGTGCCGTCAATCCTGTGACAGGCCAGCAAGACCTGGTACTAATGACCGAACAAAAAGAGATTGCACTCGGTCGTGAGACTCACCAACAAGTGCTTCAACAATATGACAGATACGACGACCCTAAATTACAAAAATATGTGCAAAAAATAGGGGAACGCTTAGCGGCAAATAGTCATCGCAAAAACCTCATCTACCGTTTTACCGTCCTTGATAGTAAAGATGTCAATGCCTTTGCCTTGCCAGGTGGATATATATATATAACCCGTGGTCTGATGAGTTATCTCAACTCTGAGGCTGAACTTGCAGCTGTATTAGGTCATGAAATTGGACATGTAACAGCCCGTCATTCAGTCAGACAATACAGTGCAGCCCAGCTCGCTAATGTAGGTGCTACCCTTGGCGCAATCTTTATTCCAGGTATGGGAGGGGCAGGAAATCAACTCGTGCAAATTTTTGGAACAGCGTTGCTCCGTGGCTATGGTCGCGAACACGAATTAGAAGCCGATCAACTTGGTGCTGAGTACCTGGCGCGTTCCGACTACAATCCACAGGCTATGTTGAGTGTTATTCGCGTTTTGAAAAACCAAGAATTATTTGAAACGCAGTTGGCTAAAGCTGAAGGCCGGGAACCCCGCATCTATCACGGCTTATTTTCAACACATCCGGACAGCGATACACGCCTGCAAGAAGTTATTGCCTATGCTGCTAAGCCACAATCGGTTAGGCCTGAGCATATAGGCCGTGAAAGCTTTATGCGGCATATGGATGGAATTGTCTTCGGTGACAGTGCCAAAGAGGGGACGATACGTGGTCACAGTTTTTATCATGCAGATTTAGGATTTGCTTTAAACTTCCCGCGCGGGTGGAATGTCTCTAATCAACCCGACAGGCTCATCATTACCGCACCCAATGGTGCTGCACTGATACAAATCGCACTGGAAGACATTAACAAACGTATCTCACCGCGAGAATTTATGGTTTCCCGCCTTGGTCTGAAAAATATTAGTCAGGATCAAGCCATTAATATTCATGGCCAGCAGGCGCACACAGGTATTGCACCAATCAACACTTCTATTGGTAAACGCGCAGGCCGTTTTACCGTAATCTACTTCAATAACCAGGCCTATATCTTTGCTGGATTCACTAAAGACCCTAAGGCGATGACGGAATATGATCGATATTTCCTTGAATCAGCACAGAGCTTTCATGCAATGACAGAAAATGAATATATATTAGCTAAACCTCTCCACCTAAAAACCATCCAGGCCGGTAACGATACTAATTTTGAATCACTGGCACAGGAGTCGCCCTTGGAACACTATCCAATAGAGCAATTACGCTTATTAAATGGGCTCTATCCTAAAGGTCAACCAACGGCAGGCATGTTACTTAAGATTGTAGAATAAACCCGTACCCCGTCTTGTCAAAATGCAAGTTAGACGATCTGCTTAAGTCAGTTACTAACCTAAATAGGTTAAGTTGTTGCTGGCTATAGTGATCGATTCTTATCCACATTTTCTGTGGATAAGTCTGTGGAGGATGTGAGTACAGGCGACCTTAGCTGGCTTGCTTATTACATTTATTACAAAACTGTTAAAATTTAACCACTTCTATATTACCTTTAATTATCAATAAGTTATACGTGTGCTAACGGTTTCAGACAAAACACCCTTGCCCTTGAAGTCCATCATCACTGCCCATATATAAGATTGTGCATAAAACTGCTTGACAACAGTCAAATATGGGTCGATACATGAACTTATAGAAAAGAAAATGTTCTAATTTTTTAACAGTTTTCACACTCAGACTTTCTTGAGTGGAAATGAACCCGGTCTCCCCAGCCGGGTATTTTTGCCCCGGGATGCCCTACCTCCCCTTCGTCAGACCGGGGCTATTTTTTGCCCTCAATCAAATATATGGCGTAAATTTACCTATACGCTAAGCCATTTGTCCAGAACCCGCCTAGCTTGCTCCAGTCCACTCTTTTTAAAAGCAGAAAATAGTTGCAGACTAACTCCTTCACCCACAGATAGTTTACTGGTCTCCTGCAGGCAATTTTGGGCGGCACCACGAGATAATTTATCAGACTTATTCAACAAAACATGTACCGGCAATCCAACTGCATCACACCAATTCAGCATCTGCTCATCATAAAGCTTGAGCGGATGTCGAATATCCATAATCAAGATCAAACCGATCAATGACTGTCTCTCCTGAAAATAACGATCCAATAACTTACTCCAATGACGCTGAACATGTGTAGGTACCTTGGCGTAACCATAACCCGGTAAATCTACCAGTCGCCTTTGCTCATCTAACTCAAAAAAATTAAGTTGCTGAGTACGGCCTGGCGTCTTACTGGTACGGGCCAAGCGGTGGTTACCAGTAATGACATTGATAGCGCTTGATTTGCCCACGTTAGATCGGCCCGCAAAAGCCACTTCCATCCCTGTATCTATTGGTAATTGCTCAAACTTGTTTACACTAAGTATAAATTGAGCCTTGTTATATCTGTTTGCTGTCATTCGTGATCACCGTTCCCCGTGATTAATTACTGCGTCATCTAGTAAGTCGTGTAAAATTACCTGTTAACAAGGCCATTGAGAATAACTAAATCATAATGCTCCTGTACTAGAACTTTTACAGAATATGATTGTAATGATGAATAAATATTATTTAACTGCTTTTATCGGATTAACATTCTCCATCCATAATAGTCAGGCTGCGGGCGATACAGATGCTGGAAAACCCGTTTACGACGGAGTATGTGCCGCATGCCATGGTTCTGGCATACCAGGGATACCACAATTCGGTGATACGGCTGCCTGGTCAGCAAGAATTAAACTGGGGAAAGCAACCTTATATGAACATGCCATTCATGGTTTTAAAGGTAGTAGTGGGATGCCAATGCCCGCTAGAGGGGGAAAACCGGATTTAACTGATGATCAGGTTAAAGCTGCGGTGGATTACCTCATTGCACATAGTCAGGGAACAGGGGCCATGGCTGGATCAGCTGATCCTGCGAAGCAGCAATCTCAAGCATGTGCAGCTTGTCATGGGGCTGATGGGAACAGCACGACACCTGCCTGGCCCAAATTAGCTGGTCAACATGCAGACTACATCGTTAAACAATTGAAAGATTTCCAGGACGGTAACCGCACTAACGCATTAATGTCGCCCATAGCAAAAAACATGTCTGAAGATGAAATGACTTCATGGGCTGAAGTCTTTTCTGGTCAAAAAATTAAACATGGCACAGTTGATCCTACAAGACTCGAACTTGGCAAAAAGATTTATCGGGGCGGTGATAGTGATGCCGGCGTGCCTGCCTGCCTGGCCTGTCATGGTCCAACAGGTCGAGGTAATCCCGCTGCACGTTACCCTGCATTAGCAGGTCAGCATGCTGTTTACACTGAATCACAGTTAAATGCATTTCGTGCAGATACGCGATCGAATGATATCAATGCAGTAATGCGTAGTGTAGTTGACCGAATGAGTGATGATGAAATCAAAGCTGTTTCACAATACATTCAGGGGCTACATTAGCTAAAAGAACCTTTATTGCTTAATAGC
>CAZCXC010000281.1:0-4236 GCA_964502505.1 uncultured Enterobacteriaceae bacterium | reverse complement strand
TCTCCTAGTTGCGTTATTCCTAAACATTCCTAACGCAACAAGACCTCGATTCGATTTTTATTAATGTATTAATGCAACAATACAAGCCTGACCCCTGCACATTTCGGACATACTTTTACCATTTCTTCCTTTTAATCGCAGCCTAACATAGTATAGATGACAACTGTTGAGTGTCCGCTTTTGGCCGAAAGCGGACACTTATAAATAAAGATAGTTGATTGTTCAATTAACCAAGTATTTCTTCAAACGAGGATATGAATCGCTTCATATCATCAACAGTAATATCCCCCATACACGCTACCCGAAAGAGTGATTTCACAAGCCCTCCTTGCCCGGCATAGATTACAAATCCTTTTTCTTTTAATTGATCATGCAATTCTTTATAAATAACACCGTTTGGGAGATGAAAGGCATTGAGCACGCAAGAACACACTTCTTTTTCTAATAATGGCTTTATGCCCAGTTGAATGAGTCCCTCACGTACTACATCCATGCGTTGCAAGTAGTTTTTTTGTCGTTGTTTTTGGCCACCTTCATCTATTAATTCATTCAATGCTTCATCGAGGGCATAGAAAGTCTGAACTGATTGGGTAAAAGGTGTGCCACCTGTATCCTGGCTTTTTAGATAATTAACAAGGTCAAGATATAAGGTGCGTGCCGATGTAGCTTGCATTATTTTAAGTGCTTTTCGATTAATGATGACAAACGCGGTACCGGGAACCCCATGTAAACATTTATTAGCCGTTGCTGCACAGGCGGCTATATTCCATTCTTCAAAGTTAATGTCTTCTGCACCGCAACTGCTGACACCATCTAGTAAAATAGGAATTTTGTGACGTTGGCAAACTTTAGCAACTTCTTCCAGTTGATTGAGGCGACCGGTTGTTGTTTCATGATGAACGACAGCGACGTGAGTCAATTCTTTATGATACTGCAATTCATCTTCAAGTCTTTTTAGATTAATCTCTTCTTCCCACTCATGATGTATAGCAACATGATCAATTTGATGCGCATTAGCAATCTTGGTCAGGCGCTCACCATATACACCGTTTTCAATAATCAACACCTTGCCGTGTGCGGGGATAAAACTGGTCAGCATGGCCTCTATTGCAGCAGTGCCTGAGCCTGTCATTAATATAGAGGCCCAATCGTCATTTGAAAGACCATAAACTTCCAGCAGCTTTTCTCGAATACTATTTTGTAAATCTATAAATTCCTGTTCGCGGTGACATAAATCCGGTTGTAAAAGTGCATTACGTACCCGTTCACTCAGATTGACCGGTCCAGGGTTAAGCAATATTTGTTTTGTCATCAAAAGCTCGTATTAATATGTTGCATTAATCTAAGAAGGACTTTACTTGGGGTAATATCAGGTCTGGGCAGATTTTCCATAGTACCGGTTTTAATTTTCAAATGCCCAAATTTTGGACCATCGGTATTACGTAGTGCAAATAATTCATCAAGCAAGTTCAAATCATTGCCTTCATAACTGACTGAATATCCACAGGCCTGGGCGATATCTGCAAATTTTACATTTGCTGATACTGTAGCCTGTGCACCGGTGGAATCATGCGCTTCATTATCTAATACAAGGTGAGTTAGATTACTACCCGCATAACTACCAATAGTGGCAAAATTACCCATCCGCATTAATGCGGCACCATCACCATCGATAATGACAACATGTAAATCCGGTCGCGCCAAAGCCAATCCTAATCCCAATGATGATGCACAACCCATAGAGCCGACCATATAAAGTTGGTTAACTCGATCTTCGGTGGCAAATAATTCCCTTCCTGTAAAACCTGTCGTCGCAATAACGATACTCTCATTTTCGGGTGTCAGTTTGATGATATGTTTAAGTACTTTGCCACGATTCTCAATTTCTTTTGTTGATTCAAATTGTTTTCGTTGCGTCTGTCTGTCAGAAATATCCACTATAGATTTCTGTTTTAATTCATGAGGACTCACAGTTCCTTTTTGCATAATGAAGCCATACGGTCGATGATGTTGCTGCATATAATCTACAGCACGTTGCAATGCCGGTGCAATTTCTACCTTCTCTGTAGGAAAGGTCTTCCAAGGTATTTGCATGGTGTCAAATAGATCCTCAGTGATCTGTCCCATCAATTCATGTTGTGGTTCATCTTTAACACCCGGTGCCCCACGATGGGTAGTAATAATAATCATTGGGATTCGAAATACCCAAGTTAAAGAAGCGATTGGACTCACTGCATTACCCAGGCCGGAGTTTTGCATCATCACAATGGATCGTTCACCACCTATTGCAGCGCCTGCAGCTGCGGCAAGTGCATCACCTTCGTTTGCTGATGATACGTAATTTAAGTTGGGGTCATTGATTACATAATTAATGAAAGGTGTGAGAAAGGAGCAGGGGACACCAGTGTAACGTTTAAAACCTAACTTGCGGGCAGACTCAACAAAATCTTCTGCTTGAATCATAATGCTTCCTCTAGCAGCGCTCTTTGATTCAAGGTTGCTTCTTTGCCACCATGCAGCCGCGGCATTCTTGCTTCTTGCACATCATTTTATAAAATTGCCAGCGCGATCAATATCTTCGATTGAATTGACATCTAACCAGTGGCCATGGACATAATGCACTTTAACTGGAAGATTTTGTTTAACAAAATGATTAAGTAAGTCAGGCAGCGTCATTTTAGAAAAATTATCTTCCTGCTGCATTTCATTGAGTGCTGTGTTCAACCATTTCAGCCCTTCTCCTTTGACACGCATCATACCTATCCAACGGCCGGAAGGTTGTCCCAGATCGTCTGCTTTTTCTTCTGATATATGGTGCAGGTTAATATCCTGACTGAACATGGATCGATCATCGGGTTTGGAGCAATAGGCATAATCCGGTGATCCGCTAATGTATTCATTATCTAATGCTGAATCGACAACGATTGTTATTTCTCCAGGATGATCGAGCAGATCACTTAATATATAGCCTCTAAAAAGCAAATCACCATAGGTGATGACCATGTCATCATGAAATGACTCTTCTGCGCAAAGTAGAGTTACCAATTCGCCCGTCATTTCATAATCTGGGTTTACTCTTAATTCTATACCGCGTTTATCAATTGCCTCAGATTTATAACCCGCGACAACAGTTGTTTTATTAATGTGTTGTTTCTTAAATTCATCAAGAAAACGTCGTAATAATGTTTTACCACTGATGGTTAACATTACTTTGGGTTTGTCATGGGTTAACTCATGGAGTGCTTTGCCGCGGCTGGCTGCTAAAACAATTGCGCAAGTTTCTGGTCGGCTAGCATGTAAATAACGTTCCTGCGCTTTGATCAGTTCTTCTGCACCTTGCAGTGAGAACACTTTATTCACTGATGCAATTCGATCTTCAATATCAGCGACTGACTCATTAGTTTGTATTTCATTACTAATTTTCTCCATCGCGGCAATGGAGGCACGAATCATGTGATTGGCCCAGATCACCATACTGATATTGGTATTTCGAAACACTTCTGTGGGGGTGCTGTAATATTTTGTAGGTACTATTATAAGTGGTGCGCGCCCTGCCCACTCTTCTGCAAACGCGAGCACTTCATCCGGTTTTGAATGTTTACTATGAATCAGGATGCCATCGGCACCCGCTTCATGGTAGGCCTCTGCTCGCCGTAGTGCTTCGCTGAGTCCCCAACCTGCAATAAATGCTTCGGTGCGCGCAATGATGCAAAAATCTTGATCTTGCTGACTATCTTTACCTGCCTTGATTTTACCGCAAAATTCGGTGATGTCCGCCAGCGGTTGGCGTTCACCGTCAATAAAACTATTGTTTTTAGGAAATTGTTTATCTTCTATACAAACCCCCGCAATTTGACGCTGCTCAAGTTTTTTAACAAGGCGGCGCATATTGTTGAAGTTGCCATAGCCTGTATCACCGTCAAGTAAAATAGGGATGCGGGTAACATCGGACATGAACTCCAGCATGTCAACAACCTGTGTCCAGCTAGCTTCGTTACTATCGCGCACACAAAATTGTGCTGACATGGCCAGGCCACTTGCCCATATCCCTTTAAATCCAGCCTGTTCTGCAATGCGCGCAGAAATACCATTGTGTGATTCCAGGATAAACTCGAGTTCGGCGGACTCAAGTAATCGACGCAACTGTGTGCGTTTGTTAAGTGATTCTATTATTTTTGAACTTGCGACCATTACAGCTCAACCTGTGCAATATTAGGTAATATCTCAGTTTGTGCT
>CAZCXC010000280.1:0-1504 GCA_964502505.1 uncultured Enterobacteriaceae bacterium | reverse complement strand
AAGAATTATATCACCGCACTAATAAAAGGGCTCTGACCTGATGTGCATGGACCTCGGTACCTTTATGCCCTGTGGGTACCCTTGAGGGGTGAGCACAAATGTCACAATCGCAGGAAGCGCAAGACGCCTACATGGACGTAGGTGGTAGAGTAATGCAGGACGACTATAGGGATATAGGAGGTAGAGAAAGTCAGGAACATTTTCTCGAGCAGTTGCCGAGTGACCTTAAACACTTGATTTGATTAACTCATAACCATCGTCTGATTTTTTTCTTGTATTCTTTATACTCATCACCAAATGTTTCCTCCATCACGATTTCTTCATTAAAAATAAAGATTGTTTGAATGAGCCAAATAAAAAATGGGATTGGGATGAATGGGCTAATTGTGCCAAACAGGAGTGCGATGCCAACAAGAATCAAGACCATCCCTAGATACATCGGATTCCTTGTTACCTGATACATCCCTCCGGTTACCAGTTGCGTCGATTCTTCGAAAGGTTTTATAGGAGTACCGGCCTTGCCAAACAGCGTAGCTGACCAGACAACGATAATAAAACCAATAGCGATGAGTATCGCACCTGAATAAGTGACAAGCGGATGTTGGATGTTTCCCATCGGAACGAAGTGATCGAACGTTGCCATAATCACGATTGTGATCAGAAAATAGACCGGCGGTACAATTTTTTTGCTATATTTCATTAGTAACAGGTTAAAGCTATTACAACCTAAAGTCGCTTAGCATCTGCTGGGAGGGGCAAAAGATAATGAATCTTTTGAACAAGAAAACATTGATAATTGGAAGCATGTTCATGGCTGCTCAAAGCTTTAATGCATATTCTGCTGATGGTGGTGCAATTTATAATACCTATTGTGCTGTGTGTCATAAATCTGGTTTAAATGCTGCTCCAAAATTAGGAAGTAAGGCATTATGGGCTAAGCGCGTTGGACAAGGTAAAGATACAGTTTATGACAATGCCATAAATGGTTTGCGAGGCATGCCAGCCAAAGGAGGTATCGCAACTCTAACGGATGAAGAGGTCAAGGCTGCTACAGATTATATGATAGGCCGAAGTGGCGGATGGGGAGAATAGTAGAGTCGGTCCTTAGATATTGATTAAAGCCGCTTACCGGCTAAAGTCGGTGTCTTATCAGTGCGTGTTTCCAGTTTGATAAAACTGATCAGGCGTACACTTCCCTCTTTGTGTAATGTTTCATGGATTTGTGCAAAGGCTTTCAGAATATCAGACAGTTCCCCTTCAATATCCGTACCTGATGCATGTGTTTCAATAATAAAGTCATAACCTTGGAGCAATTCAACAGCACGGGTAACTTGCTCTCTGGCAGACACACCACTGCCCAATGGAATAACCTGTAATTCAGCAGTTGCTTTCATTTTAATCAATACCTGTAAATTCTTTGACCAATCTGCGATCAACATAATTACAAGAAGTAAATGGTAACTGATTATCGCTATAAACAGGAACTAAGACTATCATCATAAAT
>CAZCXC010000279.1:0-1744 GCA_964502505.1 uncultured Enterobacteriaceae bacterium | reverse complement strand
CCATATGCCAGATATAATATTGAAGGAAATAATAAGATGACTTTCATCCTGGAAGATGGCGAAAGACAAGATTGGGTGAAAAGAGAAGGTTAAATTCCAGCAGTCATGTTCGTCCCTTATTATCTGTAATAACAGATGCCTGACCGGATTATTAACCGTAAAAGGGTAACGTACCCTTTAATTATCTTTAGAACATTTTATGAAAAAATTTATAACTAAATATGAAAAATAATAAAGCAACATTTGCTGATACAAATATTGAAGCACCTATTTTTGATATTTCCATTGGTTTGAAAGGTAGCTTGGAAAATGAACATTATGCTTCAGGAACAGGTGTTATTATTGGTAACAATTTAGCAATTACGGCTCAGCATGTAATTGATGATTACTTTGCATATTTCCAAAGTAAGTGTCTGGGCCCGTCTCAAGATAAAGAAATCTCTGCTAAATTTTCAATACAAGCATTTAAAATATTAAACAAAAAAAAGGTGAGTTTGATATGGAATGTTACAAAGTTATGGAGATGTAACTCAACAGATATTGTTTTATTAAGGCTTACTCCTTCAACTGATGATGCAAAAAATCATGAATTTACTTTACCATCTTTAAGCATGTCTCCTCCTGATATAGGAGAAGATATTTCTGCATTTGGCTTTAGTGATCAAAAAACTGAAATAAATGGAAATAGTATTTTTTGGAATACTAAATCAAAAACATCTAGGGGGAATGTTAAAGAAGTGTATCATGTGAGACGGGATTCATCACGTTTGAATTTTCCATGCTTTCAGGTAAATGCTAGATTTGATGGTGCTATGAGTGGAGGTCCGGTATTCAATAGCAAAGGACATTTGTGTGGAATTATTTGTTCAAATTTACCACCTGATCCAAACGACCCTGAAAGTGAGCATGCCTCATATGTAACTTCATTATGGCCTATGATGGGTATGACAATTGATATTGACAGAGAAGGATATGAAAAGGGAGTTAAGTATCCAATGATTGAACTTGTTGAAGGAGGATTCATTACTGCAATTGATATTGAAAATGTAATTTTAAACAAAGATAGTCAGGGTAATATAACAAGTACTTCTATGATTAAAAGATAACAAATCGTTCGAGAACAATATCCTATATCAGCACGCGATTTTGAGTTAAAATTGTTGCCATTGAAGCTTTTACTGCAATCAACAATTTATTCGGATAGGACATATCTCAATTCAATCGTTAGGCTAGTAGACCGTCAAAATTAAAATGTCGGGTTTAGTAAGGCGCAGAAATTCAGCCGTACTCCGTAGCGAGGACATGAAGCAAAAAAGTACAACGTTTCCCTTTTATTGATTATTTAGTCTCCAGCAATTGCATGGTCTATTGACCATTTGCCTGCTCCTTTAATAAGAACAACTAAAGCAAGACCTATTGCAAGGATATGGTATTCAAATCCTTGACCTAGACATACCCCTTCTTCCTGCTTTCCAAACCAGTTCATAAAAAAACCATTCTGAAAATTAACCATAAAAATAGCACCTGCCATAATTAAGCCGATGCCAAAAGCTGCAATTCTGCTAAGAAATCCTAGAATTAATCCCACTGCTCCAAGCGACTCCCCGGCAATTATTAAATACACAACTGCCGCCGGCATTCCCATGCCGATAAAAGCTTCCACTGTGCCACTGAACCCATGACCTCCAAACATTCCGACTGTTTTTTGAAGACCGTGAGGCAGAATAACTGCACCAAGCGCAAG
>CAZCXC010000278.1:0-2269 GCA_964502505.1 uncultured Enterobacteriaceae bacterium | reverse complement strand
TACGTAATTTATTTGCCTGTTTCATCGCGGTTTCTTTGTCAAAAAACCCCTGGTAGCTTAAACACCCAACAATCAGGAAGCACCATTGAATAGGTTCAAGTGAAAGTTGAGGAGTAGCAAAAACATTCCAGACAACATACTCGCGGTTTAGATCTGCATATATAAGATAACTATTATTGTTAGGTAACCTTAATTGTTCGCTCGCAAATTGACGTATTTCAGGTACAGGAGCTAACTTTTCATGTAGTGTTTGGGATGTTTTTTTATCCTGCAATATTTCATTTATGGGTTTGCTTTTTGCAAATATTTCCCATTGTCCCATTATAGATTGTGAATAATAAGCAACACGCGCGCACGACGTGAGATTTAGCACGCTTATGAGCATTAAAAAAAATATCCAGAAAGAATTTTTCATCTGAAATTTAATATGAAATTAATTATCTATTATCTATTAAGCTTCATGTTTTGTGTCATACGATATACCATTAATTTTATGTATAAGACATTAGTAAATTGCGAAGTACTTCGTAATCACATTACTGATTCCGACTGGATCATTGTTGATTGTCGTTATGATCTTGCTGATAAAGATAAAGGGAAAATGGCTTATCTAGCCTCACATGTACCTGGCGCCGTATATGCTGATTTACATAATGATTTGAGTGGTCCCCCGGTAACAGACCACGGTCGACATCCACTACCTACACCTGCAGCACTTAATACGCTGTTTAGTCGGCTAGGAATAAATGCCGGCACACAGGTTATTGTATACGATGATTTAAGTGGTTGTTTTGCAGGTCGACTTTGGTGGATGTTACGTTATATGGGGCATAGGTCTGTGGCGGTTTTAGATGGTGGCTTTTCCATATGGCAACAGCAGGGATGCCCCACATCATCAGGGGATGGGCAAAGCAAACCAGGCAATTTTCAGGGGGATCCCAGGGGAGAATGGTTGGTCACTTTAGATCAGGTAGGTAAGGCAGGGCTTCTAGTTGATTCACGGGATCCAGCCCGCTATCGTGGTGAAACTGAACCATTAGACCGAATCGCAGGCCATATTCCAGGAGCAATTAACCATTTTTGGAAGGATAATCTAGATGAAACTGGGTTTTTCAAGAAACCTGACCAAATCCGGGAGGATTTTATGGGTTTTCTGGGTGTTACTAAGCCGTCGGATGCTGTATTTTACTGCGGTTCGGGTGTTACCGCTTGTCACAATCTAATAGCTGCTGCGCATGCTGGTTTGACAGCCCCTAAGTTATATGTGGGTTCATGGAGTGAATGGTGCGCTGATCCGGAACGACCTGTCGCAATAGGTGAAGCATAAACTGATTTAGCGTATGGCTGGTATACTAAATCTAATACAGATTTCACCGCTTACATCTTATAATATCTTACATCTTATAATATATTGAATAAAAAAAGAGAGGATGTTTAAACTGAAAATTTTCAATCGTATATTCCCTATTTTCTGTCTGGCGCTAGCTTTTGCTCTGTTACCTAAATTAGGTATGGGTCAAGATGAAAATGAAGAAGTCGTTGTCGATCCTGCTCTGGAAGCCATACAGGCATTGGAAGAAAAGGAATCTGTTGTTCCGTCAGTTGAAGCTGAATCAGGTCTCGAATTAATACCCGGACCAGAACAAGATCAAATAGAATTTGGTGAAACAATCGAAATTGCTCCTGTAGTTGAGGCTGGGGATAGTACTACCGATATATCAGTTTTAAAGGACGTGGTGTTGGTTTTAGATAATTCAGGGAGTATGAAAAAAAATGATCCTCAATTTCTTACAAGTATTGCGGTAACGGAATTTATTAATAGTCTGGATGAAGCAACACGTGTTGCAATCATCATTTTTGATCAGGATGTACATGTTGCAGTGCCATTAACAGAAGTCTTACCCGATAACCGAGATTCTATTTTACATAGTCTTGAACAAATAAATTACAAGGGTTTGTTTACAGATAGTCCAGCTGCTATCGAAAGGGCAATTTATGATCTAAAGCAAAATGGAAGAACTGATGCAAAAAAATTAATAATTTTTATGACTGACGGTATCGTTGATACAGGCAATGTTAATCGTGATCTTGAAAAAGCCAAATGGCTAAAAGAGGACTTAGCAGCTGATGCGGCAGATTCAGAAATAAAAATATTTGGAATAGCATTTACTGAGGATGCAGATTTTGAATTAATACAATCTCTCGCACAGAATACTGATGGAGAGTACTATCGTGCGCTAAAGCCAGAAGATCTAAATAGTGTTTTTGA
>CAZCXC010000277.1:0-16013 GCA_964502505.1 uncultured Enterobacteriaceae bacterium | reverse complement strand
ATTACTTTCCAATCTGAAGAACGGCCGTTCCCATTTAGTCCTTGGCCTAGTAGTAATGCTTCGGACGCTAGTAAATCAACTACAAAGAAGACAAGTAAAAAACCAGCTGATTCTGATAAAGAATAGGAATTTTCAGCCAGTTCCACAAATCAGGTCATTCTCGCCTTGAGTTGTGCAGTGTGTCAATATATATAAGGACAGCGACATTTATTCCTAAATGGTCTAAAAATATAGGTAATAATTACTTTAATTAGCCCAATTACTTGGTGCATACCGTGAAGGATTATCACACTGGGTGAAGTAGTTGCTTCAATCTTAGGTGTTGCAACACACAAAATGGCGCTATGATTATGTCCTGTATAAAAAAATGTATCTTTCGTGATTCTAAACAAAAGTAATTATATTAAGGCAATTAATAACAATATTGAGAAGGAAAACGATGAGTCAAGCACAAATTGAAATTGAACTTTTACGTAATACACCTATTTTCAGCCAATTAACGGATAAACAGCTAGAAAAAATCCTTGGGGCACCAGAAAACGAGATCGAAGATTATGAGCCTAAGCAACTCATCGTCCGCGAAGCTGAGGTAGGAGATTGCATGTATATCATACTCGATGGGACAGTCGAGGTTTCAATCCGTAGTGGTTCTGGTAACCGTGAAATCAGCATCGCATACTTGCGCGAGGGTGATTTCTTTGGAGAAAAGTCCTTATTACCGGACAGCACAGGTAGAAGAAACGCAAGTATCAGAGCACTTCATGGTACGAAAGTATTTAAAATTAACAAAAAGTATGTGCTGCTGGGCATAAAGAAAGATGTTGAAGAAATAGAAGAATCAGAGGATGAAACCGAAGTAAACTATAATTTTGAACCCGATGAAGTCCGCGACGCTATCAGGAAACTAAAAATTTTTAATAACCTCAATTACGAGGAATTGAAAAGCATTAGAGACTGGACTGAAATTATTACAGTTGGTCCAGGCGACTTTGTACTTAAACAAGCACAACAAGGTGAACATATGTATGTCATCCTTGAAGGCAATGTAGAAGTCTTTATCCTGGATGATGACGGAAAAATTGTAATACTTGCATCACTAAATGATGGTGAATATTTTGGCGAGCATGCATTGATGCCGGACAGTAAGGGCAAACGTAATGCATATGCCCGTGCAGATAAAGAGGCGCGACTTGTAAAAATACCAAAGGATTATTTCAGGCTGATGTTAAAACGTGATAGTAAGTTAGCTGAGTCGCTGAAAAAATTAAAGGCTGATCAAGACATACAACGTAAAAATGTTTAGTAACTGAATTTAATTCAGACTGTAAAATTGCTAAACACCATCAATTTGGTCAATCTGGTACCCTATCCTGCCAAATCAAATATTAATTTGTTAGACATTATAATACTTTTCGGTGAAAGCATTACAAATTAACAATCTTCAAAAAACTTATGCTAATGGTATACAGGCATTAAAAGGTATTAATCTCGAAGTTGCGGAAGGTGATTTTTTTGCCTTGCTGGGGCCAAACGGTGCTGGAAAATCCACAATTATAGGAATAATCACATCACTCGTTAAGAAATCGGCGGGTAGTGTCCAAGTTTTTAATAATGACCTGGAAACAAATAGTGTTATTGTAAAGTCTTTAATCGGCATAGTCCCTCAGGAATTAAACTTTTCCCAATTTGAATGTTGCCTTGAGATTGTACTTAATCAAGCTGGTTATTATGGTATCAATAGAAAATTAGCCAAACAGCGTGCAGAAAAATATCTACGTCAGTTAGGCTTATGGGAAAAAAGATTAGATAGCTCCAGAACCCTGTCAGGCGGATTAAAGAGACGACTCATGATCGCACGTGCGTTAATTAATGAGCCCAGATTATTAATTCTGGATGAACCGACAGCCGGTGTAGATGTTGAGTTACGTCGTTCCATGTGGTCATTCTTACGTGAGATCAATAATCAGGGAACAACCATTGTTTTAACAACACACTATCTTGAAGAGGCTGAAAATCTGTGTAAGAACATTGCTATTATTAACAATGGGAAAATTATAGAAAACACCTCGATGAAATCGCTGCTGGATAAATTGGATATTCAGACATTCATACTTGATTTAAATAAGCCCATTAATCAACCATTAAATTTAAAGCCATTTAAATCACATACAATTGATCCAATGACAATTGAAATAGAAATTACAATAGATAAAAGCATGAATGATCTATTCAGGATACTTTCTCAGGCAAACATAAATGTCAAAAGCATGCGAAATAAATCTAATCGGCTTGAAGAATTATTTATCAACCTTTTGAATCAATAAGTTGGAAAAATAGAAAATGTACATAACGCCATATTTAATCGCTTACAATACAATCGTTATAAAAGAAGTTAGTCGTTTTATGCGAATATGGGTGCAAACGATCATACCTCCAGCAGTGAGCATGACACTTTATTTCGTAATTTTTGGAAACTTGATAGGCCCTCGAATTGGCAGAATGGAGGGTTTTTCCTACGTTGAGTTCATTGCGCCAGGAATCATCATGATGGCAATTATGAATAGTAGCTATGCTAATGTAGTCTCTTCTTTTTTTGGTGCAAAATTTCAACGACATATAGAGGAAATGCTGGTCGCACCAATACCCAATTTCGTGATTTTGATGGGTTATATAACAGGTGGCATAGCGCGCGGCATGATGGTCGGTTTGGTCGTTACCTGTGTTGCATTATTTTTTACGAAACTTCATATACATAACGTCCTGATTGTAATATTAGTTGTCCTCATGGCATCAACCCTTTTTTCGCTTGGTGGGTTTATCAATGGTATATTTGCGAAAAAATTTGATGATGTTTCCATTGTTCCAACGTTTATCCTGACACCATTGATTTATCTTGGCGGCGTATTCTATTCAATTAACTTACTACCGGAGTTTTGGCAAACAGTATCAAAGTTTAATCCCATACTGTATATGGTTAACGCATTCAGGCATGGTTTATTGGGTGTGTCCGATATAGATGTCAAAACTGCATTTATTATAATTATGGTATTTATCATTGTCATGTTTTGTCTCTGCCTTTATCTTCTGAATAAAGGGACAGGGATAAAGCATTAGTAAAGTGATTTAATCCTGGTTTTCACCACGATAAATGCAACCTGAGTTACAGGTTTCTTTGATAACTATTGAAGATAATTGAGGTAGATCGTGTTGAAGTTTTTTCCATATCCATCGTGCCAAGTTTTCACTGGTTGGATTCTCAAGACCATCAATTTCATTTAAATAATGGTGATCAAGAATATCAAATATGGGTTTAAAACATTCACCAATATCAGCAAAATCCTTAACCCATCCGTGGTGTTTATCAACTCCCCCGGATATGTGTACCTCAATGCGAAAGGAATGACCATGCAAACGCTTGCATTTATGTCCATTGGGCAAATTCGGCAATAAATGTGCTGCCTCAATTGTGAATTCTTTATATATCTCCATTTAGTCTGTTAGGTTTTGCTTTCCATTAAAGAATCTTTGAATTCCTGGTAAAGCTTGGTGGACTTGTGCCACATCTTTCCTGGACGACCATCACCTACTGGCTGCTCATCAAGCTTTATAACCGGGACAATTTCCCAAGTCGAACTGGTGATCCATATCTCATCAGCTGTTAATAAATCTTCATGCATTATGGTTGTTTCATTGCACTGAATACCGGCCTCATTCAGCAGTTTTACAACCAAATCCCGTGTAATTCCAGGTAATAAAAAATTGTCTTTCCCTGGTGTACTGACATTATTATCCTTAACAATAAAAACATTACTAGCAGCACCTTCTGTTACTCTGTTATCTCGCAATAAAATGGCTTCTTCTGCATTTCTTAGTGTTGCTTCGTGCCGTAATAAGACACTAGGAAGTAATGTAATTGCTTTTACATTACAACGTTGCCAGCGTATATCTTCACTGGTAACTGCACTGATTCCTGTTGAATAGTCAGTAATTTTTATTGATCTATTCATGACGAAAACAGTAGGTTCAGCATCAAAATTTATGGCATGATCGCGCTCAGATATGCCTCTTGTCACTTGCACATAAAGTGATTGAAATTCATCGGTATTATTTTTGATCAATTCATTTAGAATTTCTTCCCATTGATTCAGACTAAATGGGTTTTCCATATAAATTGCAGTCAGGCTATTATCAAGCCGTTTGATATGTGAATCGAGACAAAATATATTTTGTTTATACACTGGGATTACTTCATAAACGCCATCTGCGAATGTAAATCCCCTATCTAATACAGATATTTTTGCTTCTTCCAGTGGCATATATTCGCCATTAAGATAAACCAGAGACATATTAATTACTCAAATATAAGACGTATATCATCTTTCAGACGACCGAAAATGTTAGCCTCGTTAATATTCTTTAACACCACTAATGGTTTAGTAAGCAATTCTTCACCAGCTAATGTTAATTTTAAATGACCTAATTCCTCTCCACGATTAAGAGGTGCAGTAATTTTTTTGGGTAAGTCAAAAACTTTATTCAAACCACTAAAATGGCCTCTTGGGATTGTCACATAAAGATTATTATCTAATCCTAATTCAACTGTTTCAGATTCACCTTTCCAGATTCTGGCTGTTGTTACAGTAGCACCCGCATCAAATATTTTTTTCGTTTCATAAAACCGGAATCCATAATTCAGTAAGGCCTGATTAGACTGTTCCCTTGATTTACTGCTACCCGTTCCCAATACAATAGAAATAAGGCGCATCTTATCTCGTATCGCAGATGCCACAAGACAGAAACCGGCATCCTCAGTGTGCCCTGTTTTTATGCCATCAACAGATTTATCATTCCATAGTAATTTATTCCTATTTTTCTGTTTTATGTCGTTGAACGTAAAATTTTTAACTGCATGCAAGGCATATATTTCAGGGAAATCACGAATAATAGCCACTGCCAATAATGATAAGTCAGAAGCGGTTGTAAAATGTTGTTCATCAGGCAATCCAGTACTATTTATATAATTTGTGTTTTTCATACCAAGACGACGCGCATGTTGATTCATTACCTGAGCAAATGCATCTTCTGACCCTGAGACATGCTCAGCCAAAGCAACACTGGCATCGTTGCCTGATTGAATTATTACACCTTTGAGTAAATCACTAACCTTTACATCCTTACCCACTTCAATAAACATTCTTGAACCTGGCATTTTCCAGGCCTTTTCACTCACAGTCACTTTCTCGTCAAGTGACAACCTGCCTGCTTCAAGCTCACTGGCTACTACATATGCAGTCATTATTTTGGTGAGACTGGCTGGAGACAAAGGTTGGTCTATATTATGGGCTGCCAATATACGACCACTATCATGATCTAATAGAAGATAAGAACTCGCTTTGATTTTTGGGGCAGCTGGTATTAACTCTGTAATCGCATAGCTTGGGTGTATAAATATAAAAATTACTGATATAAAAATAAGATATTTACTTTTCATTTTTGATCGATGGAATAGTAACAATGTTTTAAGAAATCAGATTAGATAAGAAAGAAATTAAATTAATTGAGCACGATATGGTGATCACTTACACCAAGTGGTGCCAATTGGGCAACAATTTTATCAGCGTCATCAATATTAAACAAAGGTCCAATACGAACCCTGTATACGGTTTCTCCCTCAATAATCGCTTGATTGATGCGTACAATATTTTCTCCTATTGGTCCCAGTTTTTTACGCAATCGTTCAGCATTCAATAAATTTGAGAACGCCCCTAATTGTATAAAAAACCCCTTACCACTATTTTCTAGCGAAACTGTCCTGACAGGAGCCCCTTTGCCAGAGTATTTTTTTGGGTCAATGGCGCGAACTTCAACCAACCCGGTTCCATTACCAACAATACCCAGCTTCGTAGCTGCCGTGTAGGATAAATCAATTATTCTGTTTTCGTGGAAAGGTCCACGATCATTTACTTTGACAATAATTCTTTTTTTATTCTCTAGATTGATAACTTCAACATATGTAGGCAAGGGTAACGTTTTATGTGCTGCTGTCATTGCATACATGTCATATGTCTCACCATTAGATGTACGGCGACCATGAAATTTTTTTCCATACCATGAAGCTATTCCTCTTTCTAGAAATCCACCGCTCTCACGCATTACATAATAGCGTTTATTAAAAACAACATAAGAATCAGGATTACCATAACGACTACGAGGTTCTGCTTTCGGTACTGCATCTGGCACGGATGACACATCTGACGGAACTGTTGGAGCACTATCACGCTCTTCAACTTCTATTATTCCACAAGCGGCTATTACTATAATAATTATAAAAAATATAAAAATATTTATATGGCGATGAAGTGTCAGCAAAAAGTTAATTAAATGCAGAAATCTTCTCCTTATAAACCTTGTTGATTTCCTCAGCAAGCTGGTACACAGCCATTGCATAAAGCGGACTATGATTATAGCGGGTTATTACATAAAAATTAGTAAATACAAGCCAAATATCATTATCATCTTTATTTTCAAAACTGAGAATTTTTAATTTTAAATCCTGTGTCAAGTTTTCCTGCGGCTTAATACCATAACTCGTAACTTCACTTAATTTGATATCTGGTTTTAGCTCCTTATTGCTGACTTGCAGATATTGTCCATCTTCTACTTCTGCCCTAACGGCAATCTCCTCACCTGCTATCCAGCCATGCTGTTTAAAATAATTAGCGACACTACCTATAGCATCGACTGGATTATTCCAGATATCAATTTTATCATCAGCATCAAAATCAATGGCATAATTTCTATAGCTACTGGATATAAACTGTGGGATCCCCATGGCTCCTGCATAAGATCCTTTTATTGTATATGGATCAATCTTTTGTTCACGTATCAAGAGTAAATATTGTTCCAACTCACTACGAAAAAATTTACTTCGCTTAGGATAATGAAATGCCAAGGTAGCCAGAGCATCTAATACCCTATCGTTCCCTGTAAACTTTCCATAACGTGTTTCAACACCAATAATAGCAACAATAATTTCTGCTGGTACACCATACTTATCCTGCGCAGCCAACAGTTTTTCTTTATGTATTTCCCAAAATATAATTCCTTGTTTTATACGCTCGGGTTGCAAAAATATTGGTCGATATTTGTACCAAGGTAATGCTTCTGCTGGTTTGGAGATCGCCTTCAATACTCTATTAGAAAACTTGGCTTGTTTGAATATTTTCTGTAAAGCTGTTACATCATAATTGTGGGTAGATACCATATAATTTATGAATTTTTGCACTGATATTTGATCCAGATCTTTAGCATATACAAAATTTGAACATATAAGACAAAATATAAATAAGCTTTTAAAACACTTAATCATTGATATTTTAATCTGTTAAATAACGACGATTTTTTTGAATGGCCATCAAAATACCGAATGCAATCATTAGTGTCACCATTGACGTCCCACCCAAACTGATTAATGGTAATGGAACGCCGACAACTGGTAACTGCCCGGTAACCATCCCCATATTAACAAATATATAGACAAAGAAAGTCAGTATAAATCCCGATGCCAGCAATTTACCGTAAATCTGTTGTGCAGTAAGTGCAATATTTAACCCTCGTACAATAATGAACATATAAATTGAAATGAGAAGTAATATGCCCATTAATCCAAACTCTTCAGAAAAAACAGCGAATATAAAATCAGTCGATCGCTCTGGTAAAAAGTCAAGCTGGGACTGTGTCCCATTTAACCATCCTTTGCCATAGATACCACCCGATCCAACCGCAATAGTTGACTGAATTATATGATAACCGGCACCAAGTGGATCCTGCTCAGGATTGATAAACATCAATACACGACGTCTCTGATAATCATGCATAAAATGCCACAGAATTGGTGTGCATAATGCCGCAAGAATAGAAAATGCAAATATTAACCTCCAACGTACACCTGAAATAAATAGAATTGAGAGACCTGCAACAGCAACTAGTAACGCCGTACCCAAATCAGGTTGTTTTGCTATAAGCGCTACGGGAATAATGATTAAAACGCAGGCAATTAAAATGCGATCAATCCTTGGTGGTAATGACTTATCAGCGAGAAACCAGGCCAACACCATGGGCACTGCCAGCTTCATGATTTCTGATGGCTGAAATCTGAATAGACCAAGATCGATCCAGCGTTGCGCGCCTTTACCAATATGACCAGCAATAAGAACCCACACCAGCAAACATATGCCAAACAGATAAATCCACAATGACCAACGCTCAATTTGCTGTGGAGAGAGCTGTGCAGCAGCAAACATTAAAATCAAAGCAATTACAATACGTATTAACTGCTTCAAAACAACTTGTATATCCTGACCACTTGCACTGTAAAGTACAACCAAGCCAATACTAAATAAAACCAGGAGCCCAAATAATAAGGGAACATCAATATTGAATCTTTGTGCCAGACTTTGATCGTCCAATAGCTTATCCCGTCTTTATTGTTCTCAACAAATAATGATCAAACAAACGTCTTGCAATAGGCGCTGCAGTACGAGAACCACTTCCTCCATTTTCTACAATAATGGCAATAGCAATCTTAGGCGCTTCTGCCGGAGCAAATGCAATAAATAAAGCATGGTCCTGGAATTCTTCGGGTATTTCTTCTTTCTTATAGTCTTCGTCTTGCGCAATACCGATAACCTGTGCCGTACCTGTTTTACCTGCAAACTTATATTCAGCATTTAATCCGATCCTTCTTGCTGTGCCCCGAGCACCATGTACAACGCCGACCATCGCATCAATAATTTTTTGCCAATACTCTGAATTATAGAAGGAAATCTGGCGATAAGGATGTAATGGCAATTGCTGGATTTCATTAGAAATCGGATTTATTGCTTCGATAGCTAATCGTGGTTGGAAAATTCTTCCATGATTCGCTAACATTGCTGTTGCCGTTACTAGCTGTAGCGGTGTAGTTAAGATATACCCTTGTCCTATACCGACTATTAATGTTTCTCCTAGAAACCAAGGTTGATTATGGACCCTTCTTTTCCATTCCACAGATGGAACCAATCCCGATGCTTCACCTATTATGTCAATTCCTGTTTTCTTTCCAAAACCAAATTCTGTCAAAGCCTGGCGAATCCTGTTAATACCCATGTCATGTGCTAATGAATAATAATAAACATCACATGATTGCATAATGGAATTTTTCAGATCAATATGCCCATGCCCCTGTTTCTTCCAGTCTCTATAACGATGCTTGCTGCCTTTCAACGAGTACCAACCCTTACACCATACTTCTTCTGTTGCTGGCCTGATTTTATATGCTAATGCAGCGATCCCATAAAACGGCTTAATGGCTGATCCAGGAGGGTATTTGCCCTGTAAAACACGATTAATTAATGGTTTGCCCTTAGAGTCCAGCAAGGCCTGATAGGATTTCACATCAATGCCATTAACAAATGGATTGGGATCAAAGCTAGGTGAACTAACGAAAGCGAGAATGTCACCATTATTTGGATCGAGCGCAACGATTGCTCCACGTTTATCTTGTAATGCTTCTACGGCAGCTTTTTGCAAAGCAAGATCTAATGTCAGGTGAATATTTTTCCCTGGTTCCGGGGAGGTGCGATCAAGTACACGGATTATTCGCCCTTTGTTATTAACTTCAACCTGTTGGTAACCTGCTCGACCATGTAAAAGATCTTCGTAGGTCTTTTCCACACCCGACTTGCCAATGTGGGTTGTACCTACATAATTTGATTTATCAATATTAGGTAAATCAGTCTCGGCTATCCTTGCAACATAACCAATTGCATGTGAAGTTTCCAACCCGAATGGATAATGCCTATGCGGACGCGCTACAACATCGACACCTGAAAATAAATGATGATTCACAGAAAATCGTGCAACTTCATCTTCATTCAAGTTATATCGTAAGGGTATGCCATCAAAACGTCGTTTCTCTTTTAGTAATTTATAAAAGTGTTTTACATCTTCATCCTGTACAGAAATTATCTTTGCTACACGATTAATGACGTCATCGAGATTCTTTTCTTTTTCAGGAATGATTTCCAGACTAAAAGAAGGTTGGTTTTCAGCTAATAACACACCATCACGACTGAAAATCAAACCCCTAATGGGAGGAATGGGTAAAATCTTGACACGATTATCTTCAGATAAGGTAATAAAATATTCATGCTTTATAACTTGTAAATAAAAAGCACGGGCAACAACCATTAAAAGCAACAGGAAAATTAAAACTCCGGCTGAAAATACACGTTGCTTAATTAAACGTGATTCTGCTGCGATATCTTTAAACGAAAATTTGACAGGCATGTATATTATGACACATGGTATTTACGGCGAATATCACGCAGGATGATAAATAACCATGGCCAAAGTAGCATACTTGTAAAGGCAGGCATCCAGAAAGTCCATGATTGAGGAGGAACACCTGTAATACCGCGCACCCACAAAGATATTAACAAATAAATTAATGCATAAATACAAACCAATGCCGCCTGCTGTGTTAAGGGAAACACCCGCATTCGCTGGTGTGATTTTAGTACAAAAAAAGCCAATATCGCTAATCCCAATGCATTTTGCCCAAGTAAAGTTCCCTGCAAAACATCCAGAAAAATACCTGAAGTCCAACCAATACCAATACCTACGCGATCGGGGATTGCCATACACCAATAAATAAGCACCATGACCACCCACATGGGTCGTAAATAACTCGCCCATTCCGGTAATGGCATAGCAGTTAACATCAACGCTATCACGAAACTGAAAAATATAATCCAACCACCCTGACGTTTAATTTTTATCATTGGTAAAATGCATAATCTGAAATTTTCACTGGGACTTCACTATAACCCTGAGGCCAAACCAGTAAAACTTCGCGGCTTTGCTCCAACTGTGCACTAGGAGCAACAGTTACTTTGGCAAAAGGTTCAGCCGGGTCAAATGTTATCTTTGACACTACCCCTACTGGATAACCTGGTGGAAACCGACTACCCAGACCAGAAGATACTACCAGATCACCTTCAAGAATATCGGCATTATTAGGGAGATGCTCGAGTTGCAAACTGTAATGCTGACCGGTTCCTACAGCGATTGCTCGTAATCCATTCCGATTAATTTGTACCGGTAACGCATGTGTTTGATCAGTTATTAATATAACTGTACTAGATACGGGGCCAACATGAATAATCTGGCCCATGATACCATTTGCATCAACAATAGGTTGACCATTATAAACACCTTCTCGTTTACCTTTATTAATAATAACTTGGTGTCGAAATGGTTGCATATCGACAGCCAATAATTCAGCAATTAAAACACGTTCTCTTAGCTTAAAAGATGACTCAAGCAAATTTCTTAATCGTTTGTTTTCAGTTTCAATAATTTCAAGTTTTTGCAATCGAGAATTTTGAAGTAAAGATTGCTCACGCAAACGTTCATTATCAGCAAGTAAAGTTTTACGAATTGCTAAAGATTCTGACATCCAATTTGTAAATTCAATAGGAAGAGCAACAGCTTTTTGCAAAGGATAAACAACAACAGTCAAATAATAGCGTACACGTTCTAAATGACCTTGCCGATGATCGACAGTCATTAAAATAATTGATACCAATACAAAAATAATAATTCGTATATTGGCAGAAGGGCCCTTTAAAAATAATGTATTAATAACCTGCCCCCAGGTTGTCTATCACAACTATTCTACAGCTAATATATCGTCACCATACTCCTCAACCATTTCCAGATACCGACCACCCCCGCGTGCGACACAAGTTAACGGATCTTCCGCAATGATGACAGGCAACCCGGTTTCTTCCATTAACAAACGGTCTATATCAGTTAATAATGCGCCACCTCCCGTTAGCACCAGGCCTTGTTCTGCTACATCCGATCCCAATTCAGGAGGTGTTTTTTCCAACGCATTCTTAACAGTACCCACAATTCCGGCCAGTGGTTCCTGCAAGGCTTCAAGGATTTCATTACTATTTAATGTGAAGCTGCGGGGTATACCTTCTGCGAGATTGCGACCCCGAACTTCTATTTCACGAACTTCGTTACCAGGATAGGCGCATCCAATCTCTTCTTTAATCCTCTCTGCAGTCGCATCACCAATCAGGCTACCGTAATTGCGTCTTACATAATTAATGATGGCCTCATCAAATCGATCACCCCCAATACGTACAGAGTCAGAATAAACAATGCCATTGAGAGAAATAATAGCGACCTCGGTGGTACCACCACCAATATCAAGCACCATCGAACCACGCGCATCACTTACCGGCATGCCTGCACCAATCGCAGCCGCCATTGGTTCTTCTATTAGATGCACGCTTCGCGCACCCGCGCCTGCTGCAGATTCACGAATTGCACGTCGCTCGACCTGGGTCGATCCACAGGGTACTGCAACTAAAACTCGTGGACTGGGTTTAAACAAGGTTGCACCATGTACGCTATGAATAAAGTGCTGCAACATTTTTTCTGTCACAGTAAAATCGGCAATCACACCATCTTTTAGTGGACGTATCGCCATAATATGGCCAGGTGTTCTACCTAACATTCGCTTAGCTTCAGTGCCAATAGCACGGATAGATTTGGCATTAATATTTTCACCATCCTTGCGAATTGCCACAACGGACGGTTCGTTTAAAACGATGCCTTTGCCACGCACGTAGATCAGAGTATTTGCAGTACCCAGATCAATCGATAAATCATTTGAAAATAAACCACGTATTCTGTTAAACATTAAAATCCGGTATATTTATAAATTATAATTCTGGTGAAATACGCCTGAGCTAATGATACAGCCCGATTTCTGCCAAACATACAGGAAAAATTCTGATTGTTTTGGACTGATTAATCCGGTGAATCGAACCTAAAATTTGGATAATTTTGGGTAATTTCAAGCCCCTGCAACAAAATTGGTACATAACCGTGCAACTTTAACAATGGCAGCGGTTTTGGGCAAGCAATAGAATGTGATAAATTCTTCTTTTTCAATAAATAATAGCCGAATCCTTATGTCCCTCAGTAAAACTGATATTGAACAAATTGCCTGGCTGGCCCGGCTGGCTATTGCAGAAGATGATATCCCTAACTATGCCAGAGACCTATCTAATATTCTGGAACTAGTGGAACAAATGAATGCTATTAATACTAGAGATATTTTGCCGCTAGCACACCCATTGGAAATCACAACGCGTCTGAGAAAAGACAAGATTACTGAACAGGATCAAAGAGAACATTTTCAATCGATTGCACCAGAAGTAGAAGAGGGTCATTACCTTGTTCCTAAAGTCATTGAATAACAAAACTGTAAACCAGTAAATGCATCATAAAACACTCACTGAGCTTTCAGCAGCATTACACAATAAGGAATATAGCAGTGAAGAACTGACATGTTCACTACTTGAGCGTTGTGAGTCGCTTAATCCAACATTAAATTGTTTTATCAGTTTGACACCGGAACATGCACTCGAACAAGCAAAAATAGCTGATAAATTATTGCAAGCAAATACTGCAGGACCACTTACCGGTATCCCGTTTGCACATAAAGATATTTTTTGTACGGATGGTATAAAAACTTCTTGTGGCTCGAAGATGCTTGATAATTTTATCGCACCCTATGACGCCACTGTGGTTAAACGTTTAAATGATGCTGGTATGGTAATGCTGGGGAAAACCAATATGGATGAATTTGCTATGGGTTCATCTAATGAAACCAGTTTTTATGGCCCCGTTGAAAACCCGTGGGCGCAGGGACATGTTCCCGGAGGATCATCGGGTGGTTCCGCCTGTGCAGTCGCCGCAAGATTAGCACCTTGTGCGACAGGTACTGATACCGGTGGCTCAATCCGTCAACCCGCGTCAATGTGTGGTATTACGGGGCTGAAACCTACCTATGGCAGGGTTTCTCGCTATGGCATGATTGCCTTTGCCTCCAGTCTGGATCAAGGTGGACCCATGACCCGGACTGCAGAAGATGCTGCCATGATACTAAATGCAATGGCAGGATTTGATGTACGTGATTCTACATCTGCAGATGAACCCGTCGAAGATTACACTGCAACTTTGAATAACGATATTTCCGGGCTAACGATTGGCTTACCGAAAGAATATTTTAATGAAAACCTTGATCCAAACATCAATGAAATTATTAATCAGGGTGTAAAAGAATTAGAAAAACTCGGCGCTACTATAAAAGAAATTAATTTACCTAATTCTAATTTATCCATACCCGCTTATTACGTAGTTGCACTCGCTGAATGTTCATCCAACCTTGCCCGATTTGATGGAGTGCGCTTTGGTCATCGTTGTGAAAATCCAAAAGACTTATCTGATCTTTATTGTCGATCACGTGGCGAAGGTTTTGGTCGCGAAGTTAAACGACGCATCATGATCGGCACTTATGTTTTATCCGCCGGCTACTACGATGCTTATTACCTGAAGGCACAGCAAATTCGTCGCCTCATTCGTGATGATTTCCAGACAGCTTTGGCAGAAGTTGATGTCATTATTGGACCGACAACCCCTGCACCAGCATTTAAACTGAATGAACTCATCGATGATCCTATCGCTATGTATTTGTCTGACATTTATACTGTATCGGTCAACTTGGCAGGACTACCTGCCCTGTCTATTCCAGCAGGCAGCATAAATAACTTACCCATTGGTATGCAGATCATCGGTAATTACTTTAAAGAATCACAGCTACTGAATATTGGCCATCGCTTCCAGCAAGTAACTGATTGGCATAAAAAAATTCCAGAGGCCTATCAATAATTATGGAATGGGAAACGGTCATTGGACTTGAAATCCACGCCCAACTCGCAACAAAGAGTAAAATCTTTTCGGGTGCCGCGACCGCCTATGGAGCTAAAGCTAATGCACAGGCCTGTGCTGTTGATCTGGGGTTACCGGGTGTGTTGCCTGTAATTAATGAGGATGTCGTTAAAATGGCAATTAAATTTGGCCTCGCCATTGAAGCAGATATTCCAGACTACTCCGTCTTTGCGCGTAAAAATTATTTCTATCCTGATCTACCGAAAGGTTATCAAATCAGTCAATACGAATTACCCATCGTCGGCAATGGCCGGATTGATATTCAACTGGAAGATGGCACACTAAAAACAATTGGGGTCACCCGTGCACACTTAGAAGAAGATGCGGGTAAATCGGTACATGATGGCTTTACTAACCTCACTGGCATTGATCTGAATCGTGCCGGCACACCACTCATTGAAATAGTGTCTGAACCCGACATGCGTTCAGCACAAGAAGCTGTTACTTATATGCGCAAGATCCATTCGATTGTGCGTTATCTTGAAATTTGTGATGGCAATATGCAGGAGGGTTCTTTTCGATGTGATGCTAATGTTTCGATCCGACCTAAAGGCAAAACTGAATTAGGCACACGCACCGAACTCAAAAACCTAAATTCATTTCGCTTTATTGAACAGGCCATTAATTATGAGATTAAACGCCAGATTGAAGTGATCGAATCAGGGGGTAAAGTCGTTCAGGAAACACGCCTCTACGATCCAAATAAAAATGAAACCCGATCCATGCGTAGTAAAGAAGAAGCGAATGACTATCGCTATTTTCCCGATCCAGATCTACTGCCGGTACACATTGAAAAAGAAATAATAGAAAAAATCAAAAAACAGTTACCTGAATTACCGGATGCCAAGCGTAAGCGTTTCATAAATGATTATGGTTTGTCAGATTACGATAGTACTAATCTGACTGTGAGTCGTGAACTGGCAGACTATTTTGAAGCGACAGTAAAATCAACAAACGGTGAAGCCAAACTCAGTGCCAACTGGATCATGGGTGAACTCTCCGCTGCTTTAAACAAACAGAATAAAGTGATTACAGAAAGTCCCGTTACTGCAGAAATGCTAGGCGGCATGATCAACCGAATTAAAGACAACACCATCTCAACCAAGATCGCAAAAGAAGTATTTGAAGCAATGTGGAATGGGGAAGGCAATGCCGAT